>CANLCA010000393.1 GCA_947487925.1 Verrucomicrobiales bacterium
CACAACTTCTCGGGTCAGGGCCGGTTTTCCAACGCCCCGTGTGGAAAATGTTTCTAGTAGGGCAAGGGGAACTTCGTGGTTAACTCCTTGACACGTTGGCGCACCTGATGCGCGGCGTCAACGTTTTTGATGTCCATCAACACTTCGCTGATCATGTCCGCGATCGCCGCCATCTCCTGCTCCTTCATGCCGCGAGTGGTGACAGCGGGGGTGCCGAGCCGGATGCCGCTAGCCTGGAACGGCGAGCGTGTTTCGAAAGGAATCGTGTTCTTGTTCACAGTGATTCCGGCCTCATCCAATGCCAATTGACACTCCTTTCCGGTGACGCCACGCGCTCCCACATCGACGAGCATCAGGTGGTTGGCCGTGCCGCCGCTCACGAGCCGGTAGCCGTTGCGTTGCAACCCTTCCGCCAAAGCCACCGCATTCTTGACGATTTGTTCCTGATACACTTTGAACGACGGCAACATAGCCTCCGCAAGACAGACTGCTTTGGCCGCAATCACATGCATCAAGGGTCCCCCTTGGATCCCCGGGAAAGCCTGAGAATCAATCTCCTTCGCGTATTTCGCCTTACAAAGGACAAGGCCCCCTCGGGGTCCCCGAAGTGTCTTGTGAGTGGTGGTCGTCACAAAATCCGCATGGGCCACCGGGCTCGGATGAATCCCCGCCGCCACCAAACCCGCGATGTGAGCGATGTCAGCAAGCAAATAAGCCCCGACCTCACGGGCAATTTCGCCGAGCTTCTCAAAATCGATGATCTGGGAGTAGGCGCTGGCGCCCACCGTGATCATCCGCGGGCGATGCTGCCGCGCCAGCTCCGCAATGACGTGGTAATTGAGTTTCTCGTCCTCTTTGCCGACCCCGTAATGGACGACCTCAAAGAATTTTCCGGAAAAATTTGCCTTGTTGCCGTGAGTCAGGTGGCCGCCGTGGGTCAAATCCATGGTCAGGATCTTGTCCCCGGGCTTGAGGAAGGCAAAATAGACCGCCATGTTCGCCGAACTCCCGGAATGCGGTTGAACATTCGCGTGCTCCGCCCCGAATAACCGCCGGGCGCGATCGATGGCCAACTGCTCCACGATGTCCACAAACTCGCAACCCCCGTACCATCGTTTACCCGGATAGCCCTCCGCGTACTTGTTAGTGAGGACGGAACCTTGAGCCGCCATGACTGCGGGGCTTGTAAAGTTTTCGCTTGCGATCAGCTCCACGTTCTCCTGCTGCCGCCGCTTCTCCTTCCCGATCGCCGCCGCGATCTCAGGATCCACCACCTCCAGCCGCAGCGAGGGGTTTGCAAAACCATGCTCCATCTTTGAAACCCGCCTGAGATGCCGGTCCTGCAACGGGGTGGCAGTCAGAAATACGTCGACCAACTCCAATGCCTTTTCAGGGCCAGTGAAACGCGCGCCAAGGCAAAGAACGTTGGCGTGATTGTGTTCCCGCGCCAGCTTCGCGACTTCAACGTCGAAGGCGACGACAGCCCGGACGCCTGAAATTTTGTTGGCCGCAATCGCCATCCCCGTTCCGGAGCCACACACCAAAATGCCCGAGGCGGCGGTTCCTTCGGACACTCTCCTGGCGACCGCATGGGCAAAATCCGGGTAATCGGCGGGATCCTTCGACGAAACACCCAGGTCGTCGACAAGAAATCCCTTGGACAACAGGTGATCCCTGACGGCGTTCTTCAGTTCGAAACCGGCGTGGTCGGAGGCAACGGCAATCATGGTTTTATGGCTCTCATTATTCGGCAAAGAACTCTGGTTGGATTCGATAAACTCGAGCATGGTGCGCACCCCCCGCTCGATGCGGTCTCGACAGTGAACGTAAACGGTATAGGAGCTCCCTATCGGGTCGGGCACTTCGCGTTCGTAATCCTGCAAATTCCGCTCGAAATCCCCTAAGAGATAGGTTCTTTCGGCCGCCTCCGGAAACATCATGTAAAGCGCTTCCACATGGCTTTCTGTCATGCCCAGAATGTAATCCGCCTGTCGGACAAGATCCTCCGTGATCATCTGACTGCGCTGATGGGAGATCTCGATTCCGATCTCTTTCATGGCCCGTGTGGAGTGCGGGGTAGGCGGCAGACCATTGACGGCCCCCACCCCTGCCGACATCACGCGATACCCGCCAAGTCTGGACGTGGCTTCGCGGCATAGACCCTCCGCCATGGGGCTCCTGCAAAGATTCCCTGTGCAAACGAACAACAACGTCTTCATGACTCTGTATTCAATATTCCAGCCCCTGCGAAAACCACCGCGCGAATCCGAGGCGACAGAGGACTGCAGGTCCGAGGGGAGCGCCAGCGGGCGAGAAACGTGGCCTCAAGTTGGAGTTGGATCGGCAAATCGTCAACCGCGAAAATAAAGAACGCCGAAGTTTCACCAAACCTGGCCGCAGCAGCAAATACCCCGAGAGACGCGTTCGGCTGTCGGAAAAGCAGCCCCTTCGCTGGCCTCAGCCCGGACTCCGTGGGCTGTGCCTCAAGGGTTTCCTGAGCCTACTCCAAAGAAACGGATTGCACCCCTAAAATCGCGATCGCTTGAAGGACATCCAAGGCCCGGGCCAGGGTTGGATCACGGAGTTCTGGCGGCTTCGGCTTTTCGATCGCCGCGGTGCGCTCGGAGTCCGAGTCAACCGCGATTGGATGGGACTGATCCTCACGCTGACGTTTGACGAGGGTCGCCTCGTTGAGCTTCGGGGCGGGTTTCACGAGAGCCTTGGAGGAAAGGCTCTTCCGAGGCTTGTCCAGGACTGGGTCCGTCGCGGGTTTCGAATAGGGATCCTCCCAAAGTCGACGTTCCTCCTGGGAGTTGACCCCAACTTCTATGTCCGGCCGGATTTGGACCCCGGCAAGATTGTTGCCCCCGGCAGTCTTAATGTCCCCTGTGAGGAGCCGCAATCGATCCCCGTTGCTCAAGGTAAACTGTTGATAAATGCCCGCAGAACCCGCGGTGTCGGATCCCAGGACAACGCTGGCGCGCTCCTGGCGTAAAATGGCGGCCAAGGCCTCCGCAGCGCCGCGTGTCCCGCCATTGATGAGGACCACCAGCGGAATCTCGTACAAGGGCTTGAACTCCTTCTGGCCAGTGACTGTCAGCGGCTTGCCACCGAGGGTGAGCAAGGGTTGTTCACCGGCCACAAACACCCGTGCCGCGCGCACGGAAGCCTCGTAATCTGATCCGTCTGCATACCTCAGATCCAGGATCATTCCTTTGAGTTTGTTCGTGTTGACCGCGCGGGACCACTCCGACTGGATCGACTCATAAAGAAGGGAGTCCACTCGGACAACGCGCATGTAACCGATGCCCTGATCGAAAACACGACCTGTTGCCGGAGGCCCCTCGAATGCCGCTGCGGGAACCGCGCTGGCCGAGTTGGTCTCCCACAAGATGCGGTTCGGATGCTTCGCAAGGAGCTGTTCCACCGCCGCCTGGTTGAGTTCGGATTCCGTGGAGAGCCTGAGATTTGCCCGGATCAGATCATAAACCTCTTTCCACGGCTTCTGAGGCACGGAGATGTCGGCACGGGACAAGCCGGGTAGCAAACTCAGGACCACGAAAGCCGTGTTTCGAAAGCGGACTGCGAGATGCCTCATATTTCCAATGCGGTGAACCAAAACAAACCCTGGTTATCAGACCTTCGACTGTATTTCACGGAGAATGTTCAAGCCTTTGGAGCCAATATCTCGACGGTGGTGCATGCCGTCAAATCGGATGACGTCGATCGCCGAGTAAACCTGGTCGCGAGCCTGCTCAAGATCGGGCCCCCAGGCTGTCACACCGAGCACGCGGCCACCGTTTGTCACCACCCCGCCGTCCTCAAACCTTGTGCCCGCGTGAAAAACCTTCACTCGATCCAGACGCCCGGCCTCCGTTAACCCGTTGATCCGCTGGCCCTTGGAATACGCTCCTGGATAGCCCCCAGAGGCCAGAACGACACAGACGGAAGCGTGCTCGGCCCAGCCGAGGGAGATTCCGGCCAACGTGCCGTCCAGACAGGCTTCAAATAAGTCGACCAGATCGTTCTCAAGCCGCGTGAGATACACCTGGGTTTCTGGATCGCCAAAACGAGCATTGTA
>CANLCA010000394.1 GCA_947487925.1 Verrucomicrobiales bacterium
AACCCACGCGGCGCGCGAGCTCGAAAATGGCGTGGTGCGTGAAGTGAAAGAAATGCCAGGGTTCACCGTGCAAAGGAGCGGTCAAGGGGACGGTCAACAATAACTTACCCCCGGGTTTGAGCACACGCCGAATTTCCCGGAGCACAACTTCGGGATTTGGGACATGTTCCAATACTTGGGTGAGCGCCACCGCATCATAGTGGTCGTCCGGACGAGGAATGTTGTCCAGAAAACATTCAAAGTCATGCTGCTGTTGATAAAACCCACCTGGCATATCGCACGACTCATAGGTTTGCCTGTGGAACAGCGTTGCGTAAGGTCGTTTGCCCGCGCTGGCGTCCAGCACCCGCGCCTTCTCCGAAAGCAACGAAGCCTGCTCGGCGAGAAACGCCGGGATGCGGGCGTTCTCCGGGTCGAGGATCGCCCGCCACCCCCCGCACGGCCACCAACCCATCCAGCCGTGGCGGGGTGAAAGCGAAATGGTGGGCGGAAGTGGCGAACTCATGGCGGTCCAGTTCTAGTCGATTTAGACCCTCGGAGTAAACAAATGACCCTGACTGAGGGGGTGCCGGATAGGCTACACACTCCTGAGTGAATCGGCAATTGAACATCGTGAAGATTTGCAACGGTTTGGATCAGAAAGATAGGACGAAGAACGAGGCCTATCCTTCTGGATCTGGTGAGTGATTCGGAAGGGCTTTATCGCCAAAAGCATGCGAAGTTTCGCCATGGGTAACTGCCGTTTTAAGGAGGACTGTGTTTCTGACGGCGGCGCCCATGGAACCCGTCCCGAGCGATGATCCTGGAAAAAGCAGCTGAGAAACCACTAATCTTCGCTAATCATCACTCATACAACAAGATGTGAAAAATAGCGGTCTGGACGCCGGTTCACTGTATGGGTGAGGTGCTCACTCAGTCTAACTTCTTCACCATGAGTGTCACTTAGCGAAAATGAGTGGTTCAACTTCCATTTTAAGGATTATTGCAATGAATTACCCATGCAAAACCGGAGGCCGTGCGCGGCTCTGAAGGAGGGCCCGTTTGCGGGGTCACGAGGACGGGCCGCGGTGGATCAATCGGATGGAGTCCAAACGCAGGCGGGCATTGGCAAGATGGTGATCCAACTCGATCTGCTGCTCTTGGAGAATCTCCACCTCCTCCGCTCGCACGCTGCGGTTGACCTTGCGCAACTCCTTGAGCCTTTCGGTTTCCTGACCCAACTGGGTCGTCATTTCCAGGCGAGCCATGCGTGTGATACCCGAGGCCGTAAGCATTGCGATGCCTCGCGCTTTTTCGATCAATTGCGGCAACAACGTCTCGCGCAATGCCGACTGGTTCAACAACCCGTACGCCTCACCGTTCTTGAGACAATTCGATAGACTTTGTGGCGTGATCGATTTTCCGACGTCATTGCCCCGATCATCCACGATGACCCGCAAAGGCGTTGGCGGCAGGAATCGGTCCGCGTGCAACCGAGAAGGAGCGACGCATTCCAGCAGATAAACCGCTTCCACGTACAGTCCCGCCGTTCTGGCATCCACCCATCGCGCGAAGCTGCTGTTGCCCTTCTCAGAACCCAACAAAAGATCGAGCGCACCCGTGACAAGCGGGTGGTCCCATGTCAGATACTGCGCATCCTCATGCGCCAATGCCCGCTTGCGGTCGCTCGTGACCACGAGTCCCTCTGCCGGAAGCCCCGGGAACGATTCTGCGAACACACCCGCCGATCCAAGCTGGTAAGTGCGAGTGGTCAGTTCCTCCACGGGGATGGAGTAATGATCGAACATCGACATCATGAATTCATCCAACACCAGATCGGCCGCCGGACGGCGGATCTCCCGGACGAGCTCGGCCGCGGTTTGTGCGCGGAAAGAATTCAATTCCAGCAATCGGTCCCGGCCGGCTTCCAAGCGCTCGGCAATTTCCTCACGCGCGATTCGGGACTCAACAATCAGGCTGTCCAACTCCGCGCGGGAGGTCGATTCGGTTTCGTGAAAATCCCGTGCCAAGTCAAAAAGACGCGCGCCGAACCTCTCAAACAATTCGTGGCCGCAGTTCAGGTTCTTTTCAAAGGCATTCAACCCTTCGTGATACCAACGCGCGAGCACCTCCTGAGAACCGCCCGCAAGGAACGGCACATGCACCTGGATTTCACAGGTCTGCCCGATCCGGTCGAGCCGCCCGATCCGCTGCTCCAACAATTCCGGATCGAGCGGCAGATCGAACAGCACCAGATGATGGGCAAACTGGAAATTCCGGCCTTCACTTCCGATCTCTGAAGCAATCAGGATCCGGGCGCCGTCCTCCTCCGCAAACCAGGCCGCGTTGCGGTCTCGTTGGATCAGCGAAAGACCTTCGTGAAAAACCGCCTGCTTCACGTTCAACCGCTGTCGCAATGCCTCATCAATCGCCGTCACTTTGGATTGCGTGCGCGAAATGAGCAGAACCTTCTCCTGATCCAAGTTTCGGAGCAAATCGGCCAGCCACTCAATCCTCAGATCTTTCGTGAAGTCAGGTTGAAAGGTCGTGGAAATCCTGGGATCCCGGTCGGCGTCGAACTCCTTAGCCGCCGCGTCGAACACGGCCATGTCGCCCGGCGACGCAGCCAACGGGGACAGTCGTGGCATCCGGGCCGGAAACCCCTGGATGGTGGCACGTGTGTTCCGGAACATCACACGCCCAGTCCCGTGCCGGTCAATCAAGGCTTCGATCAACCCGTCGCGGACACACCCTTCACCGGCTCCAACTCGCTCGATCTTCGACCGGATGTTCGATTCGGGTTCTGACAAAATAAGGGCCAACATCTGCAGGTCGGGTTGGGTCATTGGGAGATTCCCCAAGAGCTTCTCCGCCAGGCGAGCGACTTCGCGGTAATGTTCAGATTCATGCACGAATTCGTTCAGGTCGAAGAACCGGGCCGGATCAAGCAACCGCAACCGAGCAAAATGGCTGGCCATCCCGAGCTGTTCTGGGGTGGCAGTCAGCAGAAGCAAACCAGGGGTCTGACGCCCAAGCGCCTCGACCACCTCGTATTCCGAACTCACCGAAGAAGGAGACCAGCCGAGATGATGCGCTTCGTCCACGACCACCATATCCCAACCGGCGGCGCGGGCCTGCTGAAGGCGCAGCGGATTCATGGCAAAAAGGCTGAGGCTCGCGAGAACCGTCTGGTCGTCTAGGAATGGGTTGACTTGAGTATCAGCCGTTTCGATCGAGACGCACCGTTCCTCATCGAAAATGTGAAACCAGAGGTTAAAACGTCGATGCAGCTCGATGAACCATTGGTGCACCAACGAATCCGGCACCAAGATCAGCGCCCGTTGCACCCGGCCCGTGAGGATCAGCCGATGCAGAATCAGGCAGGCCTCGATGGTTTTTCCGAGGCCAACCTCGTCCGCGAGCAGCACCCTGGGCATCATCCGTCCCGACACTTCCGAGGCAATGCAAAGCTGGTGCGGGATCAATTCGATCCGGCCACCGACAAAGCCGCGCACCCTGGATTTGCGACGGCGATGCTCATGCGCCAGGGAGGCAAATCGAAGGTCAAAAACCTCCGTAGGATCAAAATGCCCAGAGAGCAAACGTTCCTCGGGTTTGTTGAAACTGATCGTGTCGCTGAGTTCCGTTTCAGCCAACTCGCGCCCCTCACCGCCGTAGACTAAAAGGCCATTTTCCTCGGTGACACGGTTCACGATCAACGTCCGATCAGCCTGGCCTTTGATCGAGTCGCCAACCTGGAAGCGCACCCTGCGAAGCGGCGCGTTGTCGAGGGCGTATTCCCGCGTTTCATCGCTCGCGCTGAACACGACCCACACCGTCCTCCCCGTCACGCGGAGGACCGAACCCAGCCCGAGTTCGGGTTCGCTCTCGCTAATCCAGCGCTGGCCTGGATAAAATATGTCGCGCGTGAAGGGCATGGATTCAACGCAAACTGAGGCCGTTATCAGCGAACGAACGCGGGAATCGTGCCGAAAGTCGCTCTGGAAACCCGGCATTCATGGTCTCAACTGCTCCTTCGGACAAAATCCAGACCTTCCAGAAACACAGAGAGTTACAGATCGATGT
>CANLCA010000395.1 GCA_947487925.1 Verrucomicrobiales bacterium
CCTTCGGACCTGCCATTCAACCCGCTCAAGATGCATCCCTTCCAGATCTTGAAGGCGCTGGGGCAGGCGTCGTCGTTTGGATCGGATGAATTGACGCGAGCCTTGGGCCTGCTCCTGGACTGCAACCGGCAGTTAGTGATGACGGACCTCGACGAGGTTCTCGTGTTGCAGCGCGTGCTGATCGGAATTTTGGGGGAGGGATCGGCAACGAAGAAAGTGGGAAGGGAAAAGCTGAAAGCTGAAAGGTGAAAGCCGAAATCACAAAAAGGAGAGGCGTTTGCAAACGCGCGAGCGCCGCAAGGATAGCGGCGCTCCGCCAGGCAGGTTTTTGCCTCGGGGTCACGAGAATCGGGGATTTGAAAGCTGAAATCCATGCAATTTCAGCTTTCAATTTTCAACTTTCCGCTTTTATGGACGGCGACGCATTTCTTGACGCGACTTATCAACAGGCGCATAGTGCATGGGTTGGATGATCCTTCCGAACTATGGGCCAGACATCGTCCAAAATCTTGGTTTGTTTGATTGAAAGCTCCGCTTTCATCAAGGTCAACGGCAAGGCTGATTCTGCTTTGAGCCAGGAGTTCAAGCAGTTGATCACTCGGTTATCCAGTGACTGCCGGTTGTCTGTGGTTCTGGATCTTGCGGACTGCCTTTACATGGACAGCACTTTCTTGGGGATCCTGGCTCGATACGGGAATGATAGGGATCAGGCCGTGCCGAAGCTGAGCGCGCCGATGATCATGAATGCGAGCGCGAAGGTCCTGGAGCTCTTGGATACCTTGGGTGTGTTGAGTGTTTTTCGCGTGACGAAGCTTGCTGAACTCCGGGAACTGCAGTATGCGGAACTACCTCAGGAGACATTGTCGTGGAGCAAAGTGGAGCGCACCGAGCATTGCCTGGACGCGCATCGGACTTTGGTTGCGTTGAGCCCTGAGAACGCGGGGAGGTTCAAGGATGTGGTTCACTTTTTGGAAGAGGATTTGGCGAGGCAACGGGCCTCGGCCGACTAGGCAGCGGGCGGCTTCTTCGCGTCGGCAAATCAGGGAACGCCCCTCCACATCCATGTTCGACATTCATTCGTTGAACCCGCAGCAGCGGGCTGCGGTGCAGGCCACCGAGGGACCCGTGCTGATCCTGGCAGGAGCCGGCACCGGGAAGACTCGGGTGATCACCTGCAGGATCGTCCACCTGATGTCTCAAGGCATCGCCCCTGAAAACATTTTGGGAGTCACTTTCACCAACAAAGCTGCTCGCGAAATGATGGAGCGAGTGAAGGAAATGATGCCCTCATCACTCCGCAAATCCAAAGGAACGGTCGAAAAGCCGCAGAGACCGGTTCTGTGCACGTTCCATTCCCTTTGTGTGCGCATTCTCAGAGAGCACATACATCACATCGGCTACAAGGCCAATTTTGTGATTTATGATGAGAGCGAACAAATCGGCACGCTTCGGAAGATTCTGAGCCAAATATCGGGACTCAAAGGGATCGAGCCGAGGGAAGTTTTGGCGGCGATCAGCCGCATCAAGAACACGGCTTCGAAGGAGGGGGCGGCGCCCGATGAGGATCCAGTTCGCATGCGGATACTGGAGCGTTACCAAAAGGCGCTCCACGCCTGCAACGCGGTGGATTTTGACGACTTGATATTGCTGACCTTGCGTCTTTTCAAGGGCCATCCGAACGCTCTGGAGGCCTGTCGCATGAGGTTCCGCTACATCATGGTCGACGAATATCAGGACACCAACGCTTCCCAATTCGCTTTGGTTCAATACCTTTCCGCGAAACACAGAAACCTGTGTGTGGTGGGAGACGACGATCAGAGCATCTACGGTTGGCGTGGGGCGGAGATCGGCAATTTGCTAAACCTTGAAGACCATTTTCCTGAAGTGAAGGTGGTGAAGCTCGAGCAGAATTACCGATCCACCAACGTGATTTTGGAGGCGGCGAACGCGGTGATTCAACGTAACGCGCGCCGGCGTCCAAAGAAATTATGGTCTGACAACGGACGAGGGGCTCCGATCTCGATGTTTGCTTTTGTGGATGACGACGAGGAGGCGCGAGTGGTGGTGGAGGAGATCGAGTTCAACCGAATGGCACGCCAGGTGGCCTGGCGGGAGCATGCGATCCTGTTCAGAACCAACGCGCAGTCCCGGCCCCTGGAGACGGCGCTAAGAAAAGCCGGGGTGCGCTATCATTTGGTGGGTGGGCAAAGCTTCTTCGACCGGCGCGAAATTCGGGACTTTCTAGCCTATTTGAAGATGTTCGTGAATCCGAACGACGATAACAGCTTGCTCAGGATCGCGAATGTGCCGCCTCGGGGGCTGAGCGATGGGACCATGGAGAAACTTTTGGGGCTAAGCCAGGAAAGACAGTCCTCTGTTTTTTCTGTGATGCGCCACACCGACATGGACCGCCAATTTTCCCCGAGAACGGCTGAGAGCCTTCGCGATTTCGTCAGTTTTGTGGAGCGGACGCGAGCTCAGTTGATCGGCTCCGGAAACGACGAGGCGGGCTTCAGTGGCGCTCATGTCTCCCTGAAGGAATGGGCGCTTGGATTCCTGGATGAAGTGGAATATTGGGCAGAGCTGAGGAAGATGGAAAAGACCGCGGAAGCCGGCGAGAATCGGGTTCGTAATATCCGGGATTTAGTGTCGACTATGGATGGAGACACCCCGGGAGGACCTCCAGATAAGCGTCTGGAAACTTTTCTTGCGGACATCGTCCTGGATGGAGGTCGGGAAACGGAAAAGGAAACGACCCAGGATGCGGTCACCTTGATCACGATGCATAGCTGCAAGGGATTGGAGTTCCCGCATGTCTTTGTGGTGGGAGTTGAGGACGGACTGCTGCCTCACACGAACTCGAAAGAGACCGGGAACTTGGACGAGGAGCGCCGCCTTTTTTATGTGGCGATGACGCGCGCCATGAAAACCCTCTCAGTGAGCCACTGCGGGGGTCGGAGGAAGTATGGAACGCTCATGCCCTGTCATCCCTCTCCATTTCTTGAGGAATTGCCGGATGAGTTGATTCAAGATGGGAGTGAAAGAGCCAAAAAGCCGGTCACCACGGGGGAGAGCAGGAATCTCTTCGCTAGCATGCGGGAATTTATCGGCTAAAGCGCTCGTCCGTACGATCGGCCTGCGCAACAAGACTATTCGCTCGTGCCTGAGACGTCCCGTTGCTGCGCCCAGCGCGCGCCCAAAGAGCTCAAGGTTTTGGCTTTGAGCTGCTTTTCAATGAGCGGGAAGACCACCCTTTCTTCCTTGTCGAAATGCTGGCGTGATAGTTGGACGGCTCGAAGCAGAAAGGCTTTGCCGCTCTTGAGACTACGGCTACTTTTGATGTTGCGAAGCGCCGCATCGATGAGCTCGTGTTCATCGTGAAAGTTCTCAAGGTGGCCGATTTGCCCGAGGCTGGTTTCCAAGGGCTCCAAGAGCAGGTCGTTTTCCACGGTCCCATGGTCTTCCAGCACGCCTTCGAGCACTTGGGTTACGGCTTGGACGGCATGCAGGTTCTTAAGACCGGGGATGGTTTTTTCGATGTGGTCGAAGAGGTTATGAAACACGATGTGTTCTGCGCGGAGCGCGTCTGTGATTTTCATAAAATGGCTGCGGTGCGGCTCGCTATAACGTCATTGTCGCCCGGTTCGCAACCCAATTGTGGCGAATGCTTGGCGACCCTTCGTTTTGATTCCCAATGCATGACTTCAGACTCGACGTGGCGGGCGTTTAACCCACCATTACCTGCCGATGACACCAATCATAAGCCATCTATTGAGTTCTTCAACACTTCCCGAGGGAATCTTGGTCGCCATGATGACCCCGACGGACGCGGAAGGTGTATTGATGGAATCGGTGATCCGCGATCATCTGGCAGTGCTCAAGGCTCATGGGGTGCACGGAATCATGGCCATGGGCACAACAGGCGAGTTTCCCCATCTCGAGATGGAGACGAGGCTTCAGTTTTTGGAGCGAGTCGCTGTCCATTCACAGGGATTGCCTATCCTAGCCAACATCAGCCACGTGAACCCGCGAGCGGCGATCCAACTGGCGAAGCAGGCGAA
>CANLCA010000396.1 GCA_947487925.1 Verrucomicrobiales bacterium
CGCTGGGTTCGGCACTGCGGGCGAGGCCGATGTCCACGAGTTTGGGTTCCCCGTCGGCGTTGAACAGGATGTTGCCGGGCTTGATGTCGCGGTGGAGGAGGTTGTGTTTGAGTGCCGTTGCGAGGGCTGAGGCAACCTTGACACCGATATCCAAAACTTCGAGCTCCGACAGGTTGCGGTTTCGTTCGATCAGTCCGTCAAGACTCCCTTGATCCGCAAGCTCCATGACGAGGTATTGCTGGCTATCCCATTCGTCAAAAGTGTAGATGTGGATGATATTCGTGTGGTTCAGGGCGGCGCAAGCGCGCGCTTCGCGGTAAAAACTTTCCATGGCTGCCTGGTCCTTGACCAGCTCAGGTTTCATGAGTTTGACAGCCACCTCGCGCTGAAGTGTTGTGTCGAATGCGCGGAAAACCGTCCCCATCCCACCCGAGGCGATGGCGTGGCGGAGTTCGAACTGCCGAAGTGACATCGGCATCATGACAGGGAACTGGCACTTCGAGCAGGGGACCGTGGCAAGGGGAAGTGTTTCGCCTGGGATAAACACTTTTTTGCCGCATCCACCGCACGCGACCATCTTGAGTGCTTTGCGCGTTTCGCTTGTTTCCATGGAGTTCACGCTGCTCATAACAGCGTAGCACCACTGGCGTCAAAGCAGAAGATGCTTCGACAACATTTCATGGAAGGTTTCTAAAGCTGTTTTCCGGTGCTTGGAGCGCAGTCCACCTGCTTCGAGACGAATGCAGCTGCCGTGAGTGCGCCCTGCGCATTGACTTGACAGATTTGAAGCCCTTGGCGAGATAATGATTGATTATGAAATCGATGACCATTCTTTCTGGTGTTTTGATCGCCTCTGCTGTCACATTAATGGCCGTGGCACCCATTCATTCCGTTCCTCTGAAGACCATTCAGGGTAAAGCAACGTCACTCAAGGCGTATGAAGGGAAAGTCCTTCTCGTCGTGAACGTCGCGTCCAAGTGCGGGTTGACGCCTCAATACAAGTCCTTGGAAGCGGTTTATCAAAAGGAAAAAGGAAAAGGACTTGTGGTCCTTGGGTTTCCATGCAACCAGTTCGGGGGGCAGGAGCCGGATTCAAATGAGAAAATCCAAGAGTTTTGCTCGGTAAATTACAAAGTGACATTCCCCATGTTCGACAAGCTCGAGGTCAACGGGGCAGGTCGTCATCCGCTCTACAATTTACTCGCTGGCAGCGATTCCCCGTTTCCCGGAGATATCAAGTGGAACTTCGGAAAGTTTCTGATCGGTCGCGACGGTAAAATCTTGAAACGTTTTGAGCCCAAAACGGCGCCCGACTCCGTCGAGGTCACTCAAGCGATCCAAGAGGCCCTGGCCGCTAAATAGCAGGTTCGGGCGGTGGCGCTGCGGAATAGTCGTTCAATTTATAAATGGCAAAGCCCGGGGAAGCATTCTTTCCCGGGCTTTTTTTGCTTGGAGCCGCTCGTGATCGTGTTACTCGGCGAACCCCGCGAAGTGACTTCTGTAAAAGAGGGTTGGGGCAGTGGCTCCCCTGGGGTCGACTACTTTGATCGTTCCCGAACTGTTAGTCACTCGGAGCCAGCGGGCCCAGAAGCGCAAGTCGGATGAAGTTTCAAATTGGTAGATCGCGCGGTCCAGGGCTGGAATGGAGAGTTCGACGGGCTCTGCGTTGCGCACGCCGACCAGGATTGAAAACGGTTCTACAGGGATCTGTTCGAAAACGGCGGTGATGGTCTGGTTTGCCAAGAGGGTAAACTGCATCAAGGGCGTCGTGCTGTTTGAGCCTCCATCCCATCGCGAGAAACGCCATCCGGCAGAGGGAATTGCCTGGAGAGCGATGGAGGTTCCTAGCGCATAATTGGGAAGGGTCGGTTCCCGAATGATAGCGCCAGATCCTGTGACTTTGGAGTCGAGTTTCAGCCGCACTTCCAGGAGCGCTTCGGTGCTGGTCGCGGTTCCGAGGTCATTGAGGATGTTGACGGTGTAGCGACCCGCCTGAGTGGTGGCGGTTTCCGGAAGACGCAGGAGGGCATTGGTGGCGTTGGGAATGGGACTCGCGTTGAAACTCCATTGATAACGCAGTATCTGGCTGCCAGATGCCGATACTGAGAACTCTGCCGGTTCGCCGGCAACCACCACTCGCGACTGGGGTTGCAGGGTGATGGAAGGGGGGGAAGGTCTTGAGACAACCACGATGTCGACGTAGGCCAAATCATTAAAGGTCGGAGTTGTTGAGAGCACGGGGAGGGCCGAAAAGGCGGATGTCACACTCGTCAGATCGGCAGAAAAAACGCCGTTTTCAGGGTTTTGTTTGTTAAATCTTTCCAGCACGTTCGTGCCCGCGATGACTCGGCCGAAGACGGTGAAACCACCGTTTTGTCTGTCCAGATTTTGGGAGTTATCCGCCAGATTGAAGAACCATTCCGAAGAAGCGGAATTGGGGTCGTTCCCCAATTTGGCCATGGCAATGGTGCCGTAGACATTACTGCGCTTTTGGCCGACTGCATATTCGTTGGTGATATTGCCCAAGTTTTTAAACAAAGTGAACTGCGCATTGGTCGTGCCTCGGCGGGCCACCGCAAAGCCCCCGCCTTGGATGACAAATCCTGGCACCCAACGGTGGAAAAACATGTCTTTGTAGATTCCGTTGGTGACGTAATTGAGGAAGTTCCCCACGGTGACGGGCTTGTCCTTGTCGAACAACTCCACGTCCAAAGCGCCTAGAGGAGTCTTGAACTGGACGATGGTTTGGGCTTGAGTGCAGGGAAGGGATTGGAAGGTCAGGAACAAGAGGAGCAAAGGCATCAAGCCAGGACGGCAAGCGTGCAAAACTTGGCAGTTCATGGGTGTGGACAGGTGTTTTAGGTGGGGTTTTTTGGCAACCGACCAATGGAGGTGAGAGTTTGTCGGAGCTGGCCGTTGTTTGCTACCAGCCGATACACATGGTTTCTGGCGTCCACAGCCTCGTGCCAGAATTCGCCTCCAGCACATTCAAGGATGAGGCCGCCGGCGGCGATATCCCAAAGTCGGACGCCTCCTTCGATATACGCATCGAATCGGCCGTGGGCGACATAAGTGAGCGCGAGTGCGGCCGCGCCCATGATCCGGAGTTTTCGTACCTGAGGAGCCAGTTTGTTGAAGTAAGGTAGTGTGCGGGAGAGGCTGGCCGCCGACTTGGCGAAACCAATGGAAACGATGGCTTCGTTCAGGTTTTTGCGGTCGCTCACGTGGATAATCCGACCATTGGCTCGGGCTTTTTGTCCGATAATCGCCGTCCAGAGTTCATCGCAAAAAGGGTCCAAAACCACGCCCAGCAAGGTGACAAAACCGTCTGGTGTTGGCTTTGGTTGATGCTGGGTCCCCGTCGCGCCTGCGCGCGATGTGCGGCCCTGGAGTGCGATCGAAACGCAGGCGTGGGGGATGCCGTAGGCAAAATTAACAGTGCCGTCGATTGGGTCGACCACCCATCGGTAATCTGAGGAGGCTATCTCGACAACCCCTTCCTCACCCAAGACGGGAATCGTAGGGTCGAATTTCAGCAGCGTTCGTTCGATGAGTTTTTGACATCGTACATCCAGCTGCAATTTGATGTCGTGCTTTTCTTGGGAGTTGATGCGCTTGGGCCGGTGCCAATTCTTGCGCATCAACATCCCTGAGTTTTGGGCTGCCTGAATGGCGCATGCTAAGTATCCGCGCAGTTGTTTGGGGGTCATCCGATTGATTCCATTCTCGTTTTGAGCGAAGTCTACCCGCGAGGTTCGCCTGGGTGACGTCATTCTCTGCAACCCCAACATAAAGCCGGATACGGGCGCAAGGAATTCTTCTTTGCGGGGATTAGACCCGCAGAGCCCTGGATCAAGTTGAGAGAAGAGATCAGCCCGGACCGTTTCTTTGTAGACCCTGATTTAGAAAGATCAGACCTCAGAACCAGGGGGGTAAAACGAGAAAAACAATGGCGAGTTGGATTCCCTTGAAATCGTCAAAAGGAACGGGCTAGAGGGTGTGAACTAAAGAAATCATTTTTTCGGAAGTATCCGAGCTGACGGGTATGCATTGGGACA
>CANLCA010000397.1 GCA_947487925.1 Verrucomicrobiales bacterium
AACGAGTTAGGCCAGACCCTGTTCGAGCGCGCTAAAGCGGAGCGCGGAGAAGCCAACCGCGCGCGTCAAGAAGAGTTCTTCAAGCAGGCTGTCGCCAGGTTCGAGAAAACTCTTACCATCGACTCCGAAAACGTGGCGGCGCATTACAATCTCGCGCTGATTCACGCGCAGTTAGGGAATACCAAAAAAGCAGATGAACACCGCGCGCTGCACGAGCGGTATCGACCGGATGACAATGCCCGCGATCAGGCCATCGCCATCCATCGCCGAAAAAACCCGGCCGCCGACCACGCCGCTCAGGCAATCGTCATCTATGACTTGCAAAGAACGGACGCCGCCGAGCTGCCGAAAGCGAGTCTGCCTCAACCCGCAGTCGCCGTCCGTTGACTCACCCCCGGATCACCCATGAATGCCAACGACCCAGAAAAGAAGTCTCCCGGGCAGAATCTGCGTGGGATCAAACCCGGCGACATTCGACCAAACGAAGAACTGGCGCCTCTCGACGATGCCGTCATTGGACGTGCTTTCAAAGGTTCCATCATCGTGGCGATTGCACTGATTGCCGTAGCGATAGCGCTCTTTTTCTTCCTCCGCAAGAAGACCGTGCCGCTCGTGACCAAAAAAACCGCGCTCACAGCGCCTGTCGCCGCTCCACCCCCGCCAGTTCAAATCCCTGAGGTCCGATTCTCAGACGTCACCGCGGCGGCTGGGATCCGCTTCACTCATGTCAACGGTGCTTACGGCGACAAACTGCTCCCTGAAACCATGGGGGGCGGCTGTGCGTTCATCGACTTCGACAACGACGGGGATCAGGATCTGATCCTCGTCAACAGCGGCGTCTGGCCTTGGAAACAAACCCCAGGAAAAGCCCAACCAACGCTCGCCCTCTACCAAAACGATGGATCGGGTCAGTTCACCGATATCACTGCAAAATCAGGCCTCGACGTGCCGTTCTACGGCATGGGCGTCGCCGTGGGAGATTTCGACAACGACGGACTCGCTGATGTCTTTTTCACCGCGGTCGGTGGCAACCGCCTTTTCAAAAATCTCGGCAAAGGCAAGTTCAAGGAAACCACGATCCAGGCCGGTGTGGGTGGGGATAGTTCAGAATGGAGCACAGGAGCCGCTTGGATGGATGTCGACAACGACGGAGACCTCGACCTGTTTGTTTGTCACTACGTCAAATGGTCGAAGGAAATCGATCTGGAAGTCGGCTACAAACTCGTGGGTGTTGGCAGGGCTTACGGACCTCCCATGAATTTTGCGGGCACTTTCCCGAGCCTTTACCGCAATAACGGCGATGGAACCTTCTCGGACATCTCTGACAAGGCTGGTGTCCAGATCAAGAACCACTCCACAGGGGTGCCCACGGCGAAATCCATGGCAGTAGCCCCCGTGGACCTTAACAACGACGGCTGGATCGATCTCGTCGTGGCCAACGACACGGTTCAGAATTTCGTTTTTCTCAACCAAAAAGACGGCACCTTCAAAGAGATCGGCGCCGTTTCCGGAATGGCCTTCGACAGCTATGGAAACACGCGCGGGGCCATGGGCATCGACACCGGCTGGTATCGGAATGATGCCGCCCTGGGTATCGTCATCGCCAATTTTGCAAATGAGATGTCGGCCCTGTATGTCTCTCAAAACCAGCCGCTCACGTTTGCGGACGAAGCTCTCAACGAGGGCATCGGGCCAGCGGGGCGGTTGATGCTCAAGTTTGGGGTTTTCTTCTTCGACTACGATCTCGACGGCCGGCAGGATATGCTCACTTGCAATGGACATCTCGAGGAGGACATCAACAAAGTCCAGCAAAGCCAGCACTACAAACAATCCGCGCAGTTATTCTGGAATGCGGGTCCGGAGAGAAGCCCGTGTTTCACGCCCATGACCGCCGCTCAATCGGGTCCGGACCTTCACGAACCCATCGTCGGACGCGGGTCCGCGTTTGCGGACATCGACGGCGATGGCGACCTGGACATCTTGCTGATGCAGGTTGGCGGGGTTCCAAAATTGTTGCGCAACGATCAGCGATTGAATCACCACTGGATTCGGCTCAAATTGATCGGCAAAAGTGCCAACAAAGACGCCATAGGAGCGATTGTGACCGCCAGAATAGCGGGTCAAACTCTCATGCGCCAGGTCATGCCGACGCGTAGTTATCTCTCCCAATCCGAATCCGTGATTACCCTTGGCCTCGGTAAATCAGATCATGTTGATGAACTCACCGTCCGGTGGCCTGGCGGTCAAACCCAACAGGTTGCCCCCCCCACGACCGATCGCCTCGCGCGCATCGAGCAGCCGTGACAACCAGACTCAAGACGTGGCGCTCCTCGATCTGATCGACCAAAGAGCCGCGATGCGTTTGATAAACTTCTTCGGCAATTGAAGAAGGAGAAAGTGGAGTTCGTTCTGATGAGCCACTGCCGTTTTGAGGTTCATCGGTCAGTGGCTGGCGCTCCGAGCTGGTGGATCGTGTTATGCACGGTCCGAGTGAAAGGTGCGCCGTCCGATCCGCGAAGGTCGCATTTGATCTCCATGGACCAAGTCGACTGCAACCCGGGAATGCTCAGAAAGACAGACTTCTTATCCGCATCCAAGGTGGCCTTGGCGACATGGAGGCGGCGTTCATCGATGTGTTTGGATCCGTAGTTCGCGCTGCGTTTGAGGGACCAGATCTTCACGGCATAATTCTTCGGGTCTGTGGCCTGGACCGGGTCAAGAGTGTCGCTGAATTGGATCTCGATGCCATTGGAACGTGCATGCAAACCCACGGGGACGTAAGAGGGTCGACCAGTTGCCCGTATCCGATAAAACCCGCCGTCCCCCTGCCGGTTCCCCGCCCAGGCGTGCAAGCCGCAGGTATAAAGGTGGCCGTTGCCCGGATGAAAACGTCCTCGCATTGTTCCGGTAGGAAAATCGGGGATGGGGAGCTGAACCACCCCTCCTTGAAGCTGGCCTCCGATTCTTTCATGCGGCACAGAAAAGAGCCGGCCGGTGCCGTAGGAGAGATTGAGAAGGGAGCCCTTATGGGCTGCCCATTGATCGCTCGTCACCCAAATCAATTCGCCTGGGGAGCGGTCCATTTCATTGGTAATCCAGACGACCGGCTGTTCCATGTCGCCGTCCGCGCTGCTGGCGCGGTCGTGATAGCCGAACATGTTTCCATAGAAACCGCCTGGACGCACCCAGTTGATGCGGTTCTTCGGCGTCCAATGGCCTTCCTGGTCGGTAACAAAAAAGGTACCATCGTCGTTGACGCACACGCCGTTGGCAGCACGGAAACCGTTCGCGAGAATTTCGGTGCGCAGGCCGTCCCTGCTAACCTTCAGCAACGTGCCGTGGTGCGGCACGAGCGCCGGCAATGCATGACGCGCCGACTTGGCATAGTAGAAGTTGCCCTCGCGATCGGTCTGCAAACCCATGGCGAATTCATGAAAATGTTCCGTGACTTGGTGGTCGTTGTTGAAGTTTTCGACAAAGTCGATTTCGCCATCACCGTCGAAGTCGCGCAGCCGAGCGATCTGGTCGCGGCAGGTCACGTAGATGGTTTCTTCCACAATCTTGACTCCCAACGGCTGAAAAAGACCCGAAGCAACGCGCTTCCAGGTCAGTTGAGCAAGGTCCCCATCAACCCCACTCACAATCCAAACGTCTCCGTTCCAGGTGCAAATCGCGGCGCGGCGACCGTCGTTGAAAAAATCGAAGCCGCCAAATCGCATCCATGTATGCCACGGATTGGCGGCATCAGGCGGAGGCATGAGTTCATCAACGGCAAACGGCCCATCTTCAGACCCCAGCTTCCCGCGCGTGGCCAGCGGTGGATTCCAGCGCGGCGGCCCAGCTCGAGTGAATACGGCCAGGTCCGCCGCGGGCGACGCCACGAGCGCGAAAGCGAACAGGGTGGCGACGTCCACTCCGGGTCCTGGATTGGCGATGAGGAGCTTCACATTCAGCGGCGTCGCGGCAGCCGGGATACGGAGCACATGGAAGCCATTGGTGATGTCGAGGCTCGCCGCACTTTTGCCGGCGAGCGCAACTGGAACGGCCTGCGG
>CANLCA010000398.1 GCA_947487925.1 Verrucomicrobiales bacterium
ACACAGGATCCCCAGTGTTGCTGCTCGATTTGTTCGTACCCGAGGATACGATGGTGATTTTCGTTGGAGGACGATCGCTTCCCATATCCAGCGAATTGGGGATTGCGGAAGCTGGAGGTGTGGGGGTGCAAGGCTCGACGGAGTGGGAGGAATTGGTCCGGTATCGAGGACGCGGCGGTGCGCCACTCCGCGAGACCGGACCTTGGGGTGGAAGCATCGCATTCGCGAGCGATCCGAATACCCTGTGGCAGTTCCACACCAACCACGAAGCTCAAACCGTCCTCTCCCCTGACGCATTCGACTTCTTTTCGACGGCGCTTCACGAACTAGGCCACCTGCTCGGTCTTGGAGCCGCCGCCTCCTGGTTCCACCAGATGAAAGACGATTTCCAAGGAGCCACAGCCGGCGCGGTGTTCGGTGGTCCAGTGCCCGTGGGGCCAGGCGGAAATCACTGGCGCCAGGACGTCATCAGTTATCAGCCCGGCACCGAAGTGCCACAACTGCCTGCGATGAATGGATTACTTCCTCCTGGAGAACGAAGATCCCTCACCATTCTCGATCTCGCTGCGTTGCGGGACATCGGGTGGGATTTGAGATTAGTAGATCCGCCCACCTTGTCGGTGAACCGGTCCCCGGTTGGCACGACGGTGCGGTGGGCTTCATTAGCAGCGGTTTACGGTTTCAACCTCGAGTCCGCGACGCAAGTCTCCGGACCATGGCATCAACCGACGGATCCAACTGCGGTAAACGGACCGTGTCTAATGCTCGAGAGAACTGTGGGTGCAAGGATGCAATTCTTCCGCCTTCGCAGGGACTAAGGGTGCGACACGAAGTCAGATATTGAAAACTACCACATCCACATTGAGGGGATGGGCTCTCGCCTGCCTCGGGGCCGCATGGGTCGTGCTGCACGTCGCCCTGTTTCACGGGTGGGTCACGGCAGCTTTCCTAGCGTTGGTTCCGTTTGCGGTCGGTGTGGCGGGAGCCTCGCGACGGTGGCAGGCAGTGCAGTTCGGCCTGTGGTTCGGTTGGGCCATGTTCCTCTGCTCCGAATACTTCCTGGGCCTGTTTTCCTTGCCAGGGCTCATGATTCTAGCGCTTTGGCAGGCCACGACCCTGGTCCTGGTGGTCCTGGCCATTCGTGGCTTGCACAACTGGTTGATGATGCCACTGACCTGGGCGCTTCCGATGGCGTGGGTGGGAAGCGCTCTCCTGAGGAATATCGGCCCGTTCTCTTTTCCGGGGGGAATGCTCTCGACCCCATGCCACGACATTTCCTGGATGATCCAAATGTGCGATTTGGCGGGAATGTACGGGATGGACTTTGCCCTGGCTATGGTCAATGGGGTGATAGCGGATGGGTTGCTGGCGATTTTGCGGTCCGAAAAATTCAATTGGACGGAAAAGTTCAACTCGGCCCGTTCTAGTTGGCGTCCAGCCACTCGCTGGGCACTGGCGAGCACTTTGGTCGTCTGGGGGTTGATCCCGATTTACGGAACTTATCGATTGCGGGAAGCGCGATCCACGGTTCGGGTTGGACCGGTTGTCTCAATCATTCAGCCGGACGTGCCGATTGGGGACGGAGTATTGAATGGTTTTGATCCGGACCTGTATCTGGATGACATGATTGCCCACAGCAACAGGGCACTCTCAAACTCCCACCCGACTTCCCTGTTAGTCTGGCCCGAGGCAATGAGCCCGATGCCAAGCATCAACGAGGAATTAATCGAAGCAAGTGGAGTTCTGCCCGAGCCTTGGTCCACGAGAAGAACAGAAGGTCGTGCCGTCCAAGAACGGCTTCGGAATTGGATGGACCAATCGCCAAGGCCGACGCCACTTTTGCTTGGAACGCACGCGTGGATCCCTCAAGGAATGAACCGAAACCATTGGCTCCATTACAACGCCGCCGTGATCCTCGGGAACGACCGGTCTGATCTCCGGGGGCGCCAGTTCAAATGCAAATTGTTCCCTGGAGGAGAGCAGATCCCCTTCAAAGGCACCTGGTTGCACTCAATGCTGACCCGCCTGGTCATCGGGGCGGGAAGTTCGGGACCGTTTGAAGGATATGAACCCGGTGTGCATCGACAGATTTTTCAACTCGCACCAGGCAATCACCACTTTATTGTGAACCTTTGTTACGAAATTCTCTTTGCCGAAACCTGTGGTGTGTTCCTTGACAGCAGCCCCGCGGGGAAGCCGTTCGACTTTTTGCTCAACATTTCCAACGACGGCATTTTCCGCAGATCCCACGGTTTGCTGGTGCACTGGTGGTCGCTTCAATTTCGTGCTGTGGAAGCCCGGATTGGCATAGCGAGGGCCGCCAACACAGGCATCTCAGGTTTCGTCAAGCCGACGGGGGAAGTTTACGGCGAGGTCAAGAATGACCAGGGAAAAATCTGGAGCGGGCTGGGCGCTCCAGAACTGCCCCTCATCGCGGATGTGGTTCGACGCCGCGAGCGGGAGGATGACATCGTGCGGAATTCGGCGGAGTATCAACGCTTGACGAACGATATCGAACGCATCAAAGAGATGCGCAAGGAGGCCGGGGTGAGCGGACAAAGCACGCATCCTGTCTATGTCGATTCGCGTAAAACCCTTTACAGCCGCAGCAACGATCTTTTCGCCAAAACTCTGTTCGTGTTGCTCTGCCTGGCGGCGATCTGCGGCTTGATCGACAGACCCCGCCGTTCCGCACTTTGAATTGCGGTTTATTGTTGCTCGAAATTGAAAGGTTCCTTCAAGTCGATGAAATCATGACGCAGGGGATCGACATAGGGTCACATCTCAACATTCGACAATTGAAATGGGAACCAGATCGCAGGGAGAGTTGGGACGAGTTCGCGATCGGCATGGCGACAGCGGACGCGACTTCGCGCTTTCTCGGGGAGGGCGGGTAGGGGCATGAAACCCCAGGAGCTGGAGGGTGCAGCGGGGATGACCGACCACAGCACGGTACCACTTGCCGTCAGATGAATTGAGAAGCGACTGCAGAAGAGCCAAGTCGAACAAGAACGGTTCAAACAAGTGCCGCCAATTGTTGAATGTCGAGATGTGACCCAGTTGGCGCAAGTTCAGCGTGCCGGCGCGTGCGGCGTTGGAGCGATTGAATCCCGCGCTGCCGCCTGAGGCCATCACCGCCGCCGTGGATGAACTGACCCGCGACCGTTCGGCCATGAGCCGGTTCTTGGAGGCATGATTCGCTCCCTCACCCAGCCTCCCCCAGAGGGAGAGGTGGAAACTGCTTGACCAATGACTTGACCCACACTTGACCGACGAGTAACATCCGCGCCATGAGTTACCAGCCACAATTCCAAATCACCCCGGCGTTGCTGGCGCGGGTGGAGGCCATCGCGGCGGTGCGCGAGCGTATCCAGAGCGCCACGGTGCAGGTGGCGTGGATTTCCGCATTGCAGAAGGACACGCGGGCGCGCAACGCCCATTCCTCGACGGCCATCGAGGGCAATCCGCTCACGCTGGAGGAGGTACGGCTGGTGGAGTCGCGCCCGGAGTTGCTGCCGGTGGCCTCGCGCGCGCGGCGCGAGGTGTTGAACTACTTCGCCGCGCTGCTTCACGTCGAGAAGCACGCGGCGAAGAAACGACTGACGCACGAAGACATGTTCAAACTTCACGCCATCATCGCTGGGGAGGTGATGGATCAGGGCGAGGCCGGCCGCTACCGGACGATGCGGGTGCGGATCGGGCCGCACATGCCACCGCCGCCGGAGGATGTGTCGGGGCTGATGTTCGAGCTGCTGGAATGGTGGAACAAGGAGTCGCAGGCGCTGTCGCCAGTGTTGAGTTCGGCCATCGTGCATCACCAGTTCGAGGCGATTCATCCGTTCGCCGATGGCAATGGGCGCACCGGCCGGGCGCTGGCGTTGTGGGAGCTTTACCGGCGCGGGTTTGACACGCATCACATCTTCTCGGTGGACGAGTATTACTGGGAGGATCGCCCGCGCTACTACGCGGCGCTGCAAGCCGTGCGAAAGCAGGGCGAGGATTTGACGTCGTGGCTGGAATACGGCGCGGAAGGCTTGCAGCAAACGCTGG
>CANLCA010000399.1 GCA_947487925.1 Verrucomicrobiales bacterium
CCCTCGACGTCGGTGAGACGTCGGTTGATGCCGTTGTGGTAAAAGGTCAGCTTTTCATGGTCCAATCCGAGCAAGTGGAGGATGGTGGCGTGGAAATCGGGGATGGTGACTTTGTTTTCGGCCACAAAATAACCGACCTCATCCGTGGTGCCGTATCGAAAACCCTTTTTCACCCCGGCCCCGGCAAGGAAGCACGTGAACGCCGTGGGGTGATGATCGCGACCGGGGGAATTGATGCCCTGCGTTGAGGGGCTGCGGCCGAACTCCGTGCTCCACACCACGAGAGTGTCCTCCAACATGCCGCGCTGCTTGAGGTCTTGAATGAGCGCGGCGACGGGTTTGTCCATCGTGGCAGCCTGGTTGTCGTGGTTCTCCTTGAGGTTCTCGTGGCCATCCCAGTTGATGCGGGGACTGCCGAAAGCGCCGCCGTTGAAAATTTGGACGAAGCGAACTCCGCGCTCGAGCAGGCGTCTAGCCATGAGGCAATTCTGCCCGAAACCTTTGTTGGCCGCTTCTCCCACGCCGTAAAGTTTCTTGGTTACCTCCGTTTCGGTGTCGAGGCTGGTCGCCTCGGGAATGCTCGCCTGCATTCGAGCGGCCAGCTCGTAGGATCGCAGCCGAGCGGCGAAGGCGTCGTCGCCGGGGTGGGCCTGCGCAAACTCCCGGTTCATCGAGGAGAGTAATGTCGTCCCGGCGGCGCGCGCGCGAGGCGAAATGTCTGCGGGCGAATGCAAGTCGGCAATAGGTTCGGCGGACTGAGTGCGAAAAGGCACGCCCTGGTGGTTTGCTGGCAGGAAGCCCGCGGTCCAGTTGATGGAGCCGCCGGCGGCGGCACCGCGAGGATCCGGAAGCACAACGAAGGCTGGGAGGTTTTCGTTCTCTGTGCCTAATCCGTAGCTCAACCACGAGCCCATGCAGGGAAATCCGTTGAGCGTGAAGCCGCTGTTCATCTGGAAGGTCGCCGGCGTGTGGTTGTTGCTCTTGGCGAACATGGAGTGAACGAAGCACACGTCATCCACAGACCTGGCTAGATGGGGTAGCAGGCTGCTCACCCACGAGCCGCTCTGTCCGTGCTGGCGAAAAGGATAGACGCTCTTCATCACTTTTCCGGGCTGGCCGAAGAAGCCGAGATTCTCGCCCTTTCCTTCGAGGGTCTTGCCATGCAGTCTTTCCAGTTCTGGTTTGTGGTCGAAGGTGTCGATGTGGCTCACACCGCCGCAGCAGAAGATCTGCACGACGCGGCTGGCCCTAGGGGCGAAGTGCGGCGGGCGGGCGGAGGATGCGATGCCGTGCGTTCCGGCGCGGGATTGTTCGCGATTGAGCAGCCATGCCAGCGCAATGCCGCCTATTCCTCCGGCGGTGCTTGATAGGAAGTGCCTCCGGGAGAGCCATGGAGGGGCGATAAGTTGGGCCTTCGAGCTACTGAACATAAACAAACTCGGTTGAATTGAGCAGAGCCCAGCAAACCTGCGCCAACCCGTGTTCTTTCGCAACGACGGATGCCCGGTCCAATTCTTCCCGCTTCCCATCGCGACCAAGAGCGAGCCGGTAGGCCCGTCGAACCGAGCTGGAAAGGTCGTTGTTCGTTTCCTTCAGCACACGCTCCGCAAACTGGTCCGCCTGGCGCTTGACAAACGAGTTGTTCATCAACCCCAGAGCTTGCAAAGGGGTGGTCGTGACGCCGCGGCGGGGGGTTTTCACCGACGGGTCGGGACAGTCGAACGCGTCCAGCAGCGGCTCCTTTCCGGAGTTGACGTTCATTCGATAGACCGTCCTGCGGTTGAACTCGGGCCCAGGCAGGTCCGCGGGCAAGTAAAAGTCTGAATTGAAATTCACCACGGTGAAGGGTCGGTAACTCGGCCCCCCCATCCTGAAATTGCTTTGTCCGCTCACGGCCAACAAGGCGTCGCGCAGTACTTCGCCTTCGAGCCGACGCGATGGGTAACGCCAGAGCAGCGTGTTGTCCGCGTCGAGGGACGAAGCGCGACGGGTGGTGGAGGAGGGTAGGGGGGCAGTGATCAGTGGTTGGTCAACTCCTGACTGATTACTGATCACTGGCTCACTGGTTACTGGCTCACTGGTTACTGGCTCACTGGTTACTGGCTCACTCGAACTCTGTCTGTAAGTCGCCGAGTTCACAATCAACCGGTGTAACGCTTTGACGCTCCAGCCGCTCCGGATAAACTCTGATGCCAGCCAATCCAGCAGTTCCGGATGGCTGGGTCGTGTACCGCTCACTCCGAAGTCATTCGGTGTGGTCACCAAACCCTGACCGAAATGGTAGTGCCACACACGGTTGGCCATCACCCGAGCCGGAAGTGGATTTCGAGGGTCGGCCACCCACGCGGCCAGTTTGAGCCGTCGAAGAGCCTCGGGCGCGTCCGCAGGCATGCCGAAATCGGGATTCAGAGCGACGATGGCTGAGAGCGCACCAGGCGTGACGATTTCTTCGGGGGAGTTGACATTACCGCGTTGAAGCGACTTGGTGGGAGCGGGCTGTACGCGCGTGCCTACATACGACGACGGCAGTTGTTTTGTCGCGTCAAGAGCTTGCTTCGAGCTTTCCAAGCGCGCCAATGCGGTGTTGCGTGCGGCCGTTTGTTCCGCGTTGAGGCTGGCCAAGACTTCCGATTGGGGGATAAAAAAACCGGAGGCTCGAAAGGAATCGGCGACTTCCTCAATGGTTAAGGCACGGTCATAGAGCGCGGCCTGCAGGATCTCTCCTGTGAGCCAAGGGTTCCCCCCGCCTTTGTGGCGCATTCCTAGAACCACGTGGGCTTTGCCAGCTTGGTAGGTTTGTAGCGGACTGCCTGGATTGTAAGGCTTGCCGTAGGGTTCTCCGTTCCGGAAAAGTTCGATGCTATTGTCGGGACGATAGACGATGGCCATGTGAACCAGCGTCCCCGGAGAAGCCGTCTCTTCAAGGGCGTCCAGGTCGCGGGTTCGCCCAAACCCCTCACTGCCCGCCGTCCACTTCTTGGGCTGCCGTTCCCCAAAAACGATGGCATCGAACTGGCTTCCGTCGGTCTTCTGGATGGAAATCGCGGCGCCCCCACCTTGCTTCAGGCTCGCGAGAGACACCCAGGCTTCCAGAGTCTTCTCACGGATGTCCCTCGGGAGTGTCGTGGTCTCGAAGTAGGCGCCTTCTTTCGGGAGTTGAAGTCGGTTGTTGGCCAGAGCAGCGGCGCCTTTTGGTTCACCGGGCATCACGGAATGGGTCGCGCTGTCGAAGGTCCATCGCGCAAATGCCGTCGGCCCCGGTTTGACGGGGCTTGCCGGATGCCTCGCCGCGGCGAGCTTCCAGCCCGTCGCTTCGATTTCCGACACTTGC
This sequence comes from Verrucomicrobiales bacterium, assembly GCA_947487925.1. Classification (GTDB taxonomy): domain Bacteria; phylum Verrucomicrobiota; class Verrucomicrobiia; order Limisphaerales; family F1-80-MAGS106; genus F1-80-MAGS106. The sequence goes on from CANLCA010000399.1 coordinate 3,332, forward strand.
CGCTGTGCCGACGAGATCTCTTGCGTTAGCGCCGCGAGACGTGCCTCCCGAGCCTTCAGCTCGGCGGGACTCGCGATGGAGCTCTCGCCGTGCTTCACCCCTTCAAACACCGACTTGATGCGGTAATATTCTTTCTGAGGAATTGGATCGAATTTGTGGGCGTGACAACGGGCACAATTGATGGTGAGACCCAAGAACGATTGCCCCACAACCCCGATCATATCTTCCAGTTCGTCCTCTCGAGTGATGGCCTTTTGCGTCGCGTTGGCCTGAGCGTTGCCCGCCTGATCCCAAGGCCCGCAAACGAGCAGGCTGGCCCCAATGATGCCCTCGCTCGTGATCGGCTGCAAAACGTCCCCCGCAATCTGCTCCATCATGAAACGGTCGTAGGGCTTGTCGTCGTTGAAACTCTTGATGACGTAATCGCGATAGTGCCACGCATTTTGACGCAGCCGGTCGTACTCAAACCCTTGGCTCTCGGTGTAGCGCGCAACATCGAGCCAATGCCGACCCCATCTTTCGCCATAGCGCGGCGACGCCAGCAATCTTTCGACAGTTTCCTCATAAGCCGTTGGCGATTCGCTTTGAACAAACTCATCGAGCTCCTGCGGCGACGGCGGCAGACCGATCAAGTCGAAACTCAACCGCCGCAACAGCGTCTCGCGGTCCGCAGGGGATGAGAGCACGAGGCCGTGGGTGCTGAGCCGATCCAGA
>CANLCA010000400.1 GCA_947487925.1 Verrucomicrobiales bacterium
GAGTGTGTGGACATGGTCCGCCGTTCCCCAAGGCAACGGAGCCGATGGATTCAAGGACGTAGTGCAAAGCAGACTGAAGGTGGTTGCTACCCTGCCATCCGTGCGGGTTACTCATTCTGTCGAACTTCCGGCCAGCGGGAAGACCCGTCTCTCGACGAATTTGCTGGCCGGCTTGCGCCGTCAACTCGAACCCGGCGAAGGGACATTGCAGGTGCAGGTGGCCGGATCAGAAATCATCGCGCTCACCGAAATGGGCGCGCAACTGCTCGATTATCCCTACGGCTGTGTGGAGCAAACTTCTTCCAGTCTGCTGCCATGGATTACCCTGCGCTCACTTCCGGGCCACCGCCTGGTCCACCGTGCCGGAGAGTCAGAGGCGGCCATCGCCCATGGGATCGAACGGCTGTTTTCCATGCAAACCTACACGGGCGGATTGTCCTACTGGCCAGGCCAAAGAGAGCCAATGTTTTGGGGTAGCGCCTACGCGGCGTTTGCCCTCGCCCTTGCCCGACAGAATGGAATCGCCGTGCCGGAAGGAGGATTTGAAAAGCTTCTGGACTACTTGCACAGCGCCTTGCGTGAAGGCGGGCTTTCGCCGGAGCAGGGGCTTTCCGCTCAATGTCTCGCCGCGTGTGCGCTGGCCGCGGCGGGACGCAACAGCGAAGCTGACTTGGAAAAACTTTACACTTGGCGGGCGGCGTTGAATTCGGAAGACCGCGCCTTGCTCGCCCTTACTTTCGCCTCCAGTGGCAAGGGAAGCAGTCCGATGGTCAACCAGCTTTTGTTTCAAAAGGAAGGGAAGCAAGCAGCCAAGTTTCCTGGCGTCTTTGCTTCAGGACTCCGAGCGCAAGCAGTCAGGTTGTTTGGGCTGGCGCGCGCGCTCCCGGAGCATCCCTCCCTGCATGAGGCCGCTTACCGCCTTTTCCACGAGCAACAATTGTCCGGTTACCATTCCACTCAGGAAAACGCATGGTGCCTGCTGGCGCTGACCGAATACTTGCGCGTCACCAAGAATCTTTCCACGCCCGTGCAAGGGGAACTCACTTTGGGTGACACTCGAAACCCATTTCAACTCGACGCGAAAACGCCTCTTGCCAATCAGACCTTCCCCTATTCACCGCAAACTTCGTCGCAGGAATTGTTTCTGCATGCGAACACGGCGCGCACCCTCTTTGCCCAGGTCACGGCAGAGTATGTCCCGGCCACCCCGCCAAAGGAGTCGGTGAACCAAGGCTTCCAGCTTGTCCGTCGATATTTGCGCGTGAACGACGACAGCACGACGACTCCAGCGGAACGACTCACGGTGGGGGAGCGGGTGATGGTGGAACTGATCTTCGGCGCAAAAACGAATCAAACCTACGTGGCTCTGGATGATCCGCTGCCCGCATCGCTGGAGGTCATCCACTCCGATCTCAAATCCCACGCTGCCATCGGTCATAATCTGGCAACGGAGTCTTGGCCAAGCAGTTTCCGCGAGATCCGCAGCGATCGCGTGCTGCACTTCTTCGACCACCTTCCTGCCGGGGAACACACAGTTCGTTACCTGGCGCGGGTTCGCAGCGCCGGAACCGTGCTTGCACCACCAGCGCGAGTCGAGGCGATGTATCAACCGGCGCGTTACGGGGCCACGACAGCGCAGACGTTGAACACGACAGCTCAATAGCCATGAAGCGGGTCCTGATTTCATTCCGACAAAAGGCGCGGTGGGCGACGATTGCGCTCGGTCTGCTGCTCTTGCTCACAATTGTGGGATGGTTCGCCGTTGGTTTTATGCCGCTGCCGTCGGAATTGTTTGAGCCGGTTCCCGCCAGTTTCGAGTTCGTCGATCGCCACGGCCTGCCTTTGCGCCGCGCTCGGCAGGAAGCGCAGGATTATCACTCCTACGTTCCGTTGCGGGAAATTCCGCAATCGTTGATTCACGCCACGATTGCGGCGGAAGACCAGCGATTCTGGGAGCACCACGGCATGGATAGCCGTGCCATTCTCCGCGCTGCATGGCAAAACCTGCGCCACCGCCGCGTGGTTTCCGGCGCTTCCACCATCACCCAACAGTTGATCAAAAACGTGCATCCCCGTCCCAGGACATTTCCAGCAAAATGTCTGGAAACGCTGCAATCTCTGCGACTGGAACGTGAATGGTCGAAGGCGCGGATTCTGGAAGCCTACTTGAACCGGATTCATTACGGGCCAATGCATCTGGGCTGCAGGGCTGCAGCAGAGTTCTATTTCGGGAAGCCGCCGACCCAGCTCAGCATCGCCGAGTGCGCGTTGTTGGCCGGCCTGCCGCAGGCTCCCACACGGCTGGAACCGCGTCGCCACTTTGATCGCGCCCGGCAGCGGCAGCTTTGGATCCTGGCGCGCATGAGCGGCCGGGGTTGGCTCACTCCGACTGAACTGGATGGTGCCCGCTCGGAATCAATTAACATCCAATCATCCGCACCAAACTTTTTCGCGCCGCATCTGGTGGATTTGCTCCTGCAGTTGCGGCCTGCCGAAATTCCGCACATGAACCCTGTTCGCACAACTGTTGACCTGGAACTGCAGCAGTCCGTCGAACGATTCGTCCGCCATCAACTGGCCTCGTTTCCCGGATCGGGCAAGCCGCAGGCAGCAGCCGTCGTCATCGAAAACCGAACCGGTGGCGTTCTCGCCCTCGTCGGTTCGTCCGATTTTTTCGAAGCGAAAGCGGGCCAGGTCAACCATGCCTGGTCGCGCCGCCAGCCAGGCTCGGCGCTAAAACCATTCGCCTACGCGCTCGCACTCGAGAGAGGCGCAACTCCCGCGTCCGTGCTTGCCGACATCCCCTGCGAATTCCCCACGCCCACGGGACCGTTCCTGCCGCAGAATTACGACCATCGTTACACAGGCCCAGCGCGCCTGCGCAATGCGCTAGCCTGTTCGCTCAACGTCGCCGCCGTGCAGGCGGTCAATCAGTTCGCGTCACCGGAGTTGCTTTGGTCCAAGTTGCGTGAATGCGGATTGAGCACTGTGGACAGAGCCTCCGCCCACTACGGTCTCGGTCTGGTGCTGGGAAATGCCGAGGTGCGGCTGCTGGAACTGGCAAATGCCTATGCGTGCCTCGCCAGATTGGGCGTCTGGCAACCGGTCCAGTTTATTTCCCGTGAGAATCGTTCAACATCTCCAGCGAACTCCGCGCGCCGGGTGTTCGAGGTCGCTCCGGCGTTTCTCATCGCCGACATACTTAGCGACAACGCCGCGCGCGCTCCGACGTTCGGTTTGAATTCCGCCTTGCGTTTTGATTTTCCCGTCGCCTGCAAGACCGGCACTTCCTCCGACTACCGCGACAACTGGGCATTTGGTTTCACACCGGAATTCACGGTCGGCGTCTGGGTCGGGAACACGGATGGCTCGCCCATGCACGATGTCTCTGGAGTGACGGGGGCGGGTCCGATTTTGCACGACACCATAGAGTTTCTCCACGCACGTTGGGGCACGTCGTGGTATGATCCGCCACCACACCTGACAAGAGCCGCGGTTCATCCTATTCTTGGAAAACGCGTCCCGTCCGACGATCCGCTGGCCGTCACCGAATTGTTCATCGACGGAACGGAACCGCCATTTGCAGAGCCAGCGGATTTTGATGCGTATCATCGCGTGCGATTGGATCCGACCTTCTCCAAGTGGCTCGAAACCGCGCCGGGTGGGTGGCGGCAAAGAGCCTGGGTGCTCGCCGCCAACGGTCAGTCGCCGTTGCACCTGATCTTTCCCACACCGGGAATGGAGTTTGTCCTGGAGGACACATTGCCGAACCGTGGCGCGGAAATTGAGCTTCGGGCCGATCCAGCCGAGAGCGTCCGATGGTCTTCCGTCACCCTCCCCATCATCGCCCGTCAAGGCCGCACTTTCGCCCACTTGTCAGAAGGGCGGCATCAACTCACAGCGCATGAAGCAACAACGGGAGAGAGTGTGAACACTTGGGTTCAAGTCAGCGACCAGTGAAGTGTTTTGACAGCAGTTCTGCCCATGAACCTGACCTGGGAGCGCTGGCGTCTCGCCGGCGTGTTCCTAATTTCGCCACAGCAA
>CANLCA010000401.1 GCA_947487925.1 Verrucomicrobiales bacterium
CATCGCGCGCAGGCCACTGTTATTCCCATCAACCCCCTCGAGATGACGTCGATCTGATCGTCGATCACGTCGTGGCGGTTCCGGTATTGCATGCCAACCGTGAGAAAACCCAGACCCGCGAGCGCGTCGTCCTGGTCGCCCAGTTCCAATTGGTCGGCCGCCAGTTGCTCCGTCACAAACCGGTCGTAAGGGAGGTCCGCGTTGAAGGCGCGGATCACGTAGTCTCTATAGGTGTAAGAAAAAGGGAACTTGGTGAAACCGATGGCGCTTCCGCCGTGAGTGTCCGCGTAGCGGGCCAGATCCAGCCAGTGGCGACCCCAGCGTTCGCCGTAGCGAGGAGAACTTAACAAACGGTCAATCACCTTTTCACGGGCTTCTGGTGAGGTATCCTCGACAAACGCACGAACTTCTTCCCAGGTCGGCGGCAGCCCAATGAGGTCGAACGTTGCGCGACGGATCCACTGCCAGCGGGGGATGGGCGCCGAGAGTGACAAACCGCGGGATCGAAGCGCGGCAACGATGAAACGGTCGATGTCATTGGACTCGGATCCTGCGCTCTTGGGCAGAGTGGGCTTAGTCACGGGTTCGAACGACCAATGCTTCTCGTATTTTGCCCCCTGCCGGACCCATTCACGGACCAGTCGAACCTGTTCAGGGGACAAGAGTTTCCCTGTGCTCGGTGGGGGCATCTTCAGTTCCGGATCTTCAGAAGTGATTCGCCGGATGAGTTCGGTCTCTTCCGTGAGGATCGCTTTGATCGCATGTTGCTTGGCCTCATTTTCAAGGTCCAACCGCACCTTCCCTTTTCGGGTTTGAGCGTCTGGACCGTGGCATTGAAGACAATATTCAGAAAAAATGGGGCGAACATCCCTGTTGTAGCTAGGAATGTTTTCGGCGCGGATCACCGCGCTCAAAAGCAATGATCCAAGCGCACCAACTACCCACGTGCGCAGGTCGGTCCAACCCGCTTGTCCCAGCAGGGCTAAAGTTCTTTTGTCTCGGTTGTGCACGTGTCGTGGATCCAGCTTCCGCCAAGCTCGTGGATGAAATGTAATCCGCGGGCTGTCAGCGCCATCATGGGTTCTGCCATAAGTCTGCCTCGTGGCTTTTCCCTAAACAGTGAGTGATGTGCAACTCAGAAGATGACACCAGGTTCCGTGCTCTTCAAGCATGCATCCGTGGTTCCCACCAGAAGCGGCCCGTCCCCAAATGAATGTCTTGCAGGGAGGTGGCCTGATAGGCAGCCGATTTGGAGGGCTCTCACACGATCTCAAGTTCGATCCATTCGGCCCTGAATTGAACCTTACATGGCGGTTCATACGAATCGCCGCACAATCTCAGCTCCTGAGTCGAGCCTTTTGCTGAAGTCCGCTTACTCGACCCTGAGGCGGAAGAGGCGCTGGGAGTCCGTCGAGTCAGGTGTCCAGGAAGGTCCCTCGGTCGTCAATCGCCCTAGCTCGCGCCACTGGAGCAGGTCGGTGCTTGTCTCCAGCAGGGCACTGAAACCCTCACCGCCCTCCATCTGGAATCGCAACCGGCCTTGGGATGTCTCCATGCGAAGCCGCGGCGCGTTCAGGGCGCTGAGCGAACCGAGCAGCTGGATCTCGGCGGTGCCCGTCGGCCGATAGATCCGTAGCGCGCGCACTCCGGCAAGGGCAAGGCCCTCCAGTTCCAACCGGTGCTTTCCGTCTGTCAACCCCGCCGCCAGAGTCGTCACCGGGTATCCCCCCGGAGCCTCTGGCGCCGAGCATTCCAGCGCATCCACACCCACCCATTCACAATTCCATTGGATCTGATAATCGGTCGGCAGGGGAATTCCTTGTAGGATCAGACCGTAACCCAGCAACCAGGTGCCGGGCGGGATCACAACACGCCCCGAATTGGAAACGAAGGTGGTCAAGCTCGTCCCTTTGCCATCGAACCCTGTCTTAGAACCGTCCACGTGGAATTCGATTCGATTGTTGCTCTCGAGGATCGCGGTGATGGACAACGTCCACGTCTCGGTCAGGAGTGGCGCACGCGATCCGATCACGGTGACGGCCGGCCACGGGAGCCCTGGCACCGTGGTCCCACGACGAAACCCGCGAAGCTCCGGGATTTCCGAGGGTGCACGACCATCCAAGCGAACCGACACCGAACCCGGCTGGACACGGTCAGTAACTGCGTCGACCCGGGTACCCGTGAAGGACAGGGCCAGTTTGCGGGTGGGGCCTGCGGGATCCCTGACATGGGTCCACTCTACCGCCCGCCCGCCTTTCCACGGACGCACCTGGACGAAGGGTAATCCCGGCAGCAGATAGGCCAGCACGGCCGCCGCCATCACGTGGTTTCCCTCCTCGTTCGGGTGCGTTGGATCTCCCAGCAACTGCCGCACCGACAGGTTGTGGACCTGGCAATATCGTTTCCAATAACCTCGCACGTCGGCGAGGCAGCACCCGTTTAATTCCACCTGACGAGGCAGCCAGACGTAGTTCTTATATTCCCATGTCTCCGGGTTGGTCCCCTCCAAGCGCGCTGGGTCGGTCTCCTCCACCAACTCCGCCTCGCTCAGCGGATGATCCCGTTGGACCAGGATGTCCGCCGTAGTGCGGCTCCGTAGCTTTCCCAACAGATCCTTAAATCCATCCTCCCAGCCGTAAGCGTGCAGGATGATGAGGTCCGGTTGCGCTGGAATCACGTCGTATTCGCAGGCCTGCGCCAACCGATCGGCCATAAACCCTGAAATGGCCAGGTTCTGAATCTCAAATCTTACATAGGGATACGCTGCCTTCAGCCGCTCCGATACTTCCTGCCACCAAGGGTAGATCGTGATCGATTGACCGTAGAAAATTACCCGCACCACCGGACGATTCATCGGTCCCGACAACCGCATGAGTGACAGCGTCCTCGCGAGTCGGGCGGTCTGGGTGGGGGCCACGACAAAGTCCGTAAGCGGTTCAAAGGCGCCCACGGCCAGGCTCGACGCCAGTAGCAGCGCTGCCAGTCCGGTTGCCCAAGTATTCGCACGGGGTCGATGTGGCGTCGTTGGGCAATGAACTCGGGAGACTCGTTTGAGGTGGCTCCCTGTGTGCAGGTCGAAATGTGGAGCTATGAAGGACATCCCCAGGTTGTGGAGGGCGGATTGGTCATTAGGACTGCCGCCGGAGCACTTTGCAGTCACGTAACCATTTCGCGCAGCATGAGCGGCATCGCCTTGGCTTGAGTGGGAGTTTGCGGGTTTACAAGTTCGGCTACCGTGGCAGCTCAAACGTCCTGGGACAAGCAGATTTCCAGCAAAGGCCGGCTCCGCAAAAATCGATCTCGGTGCCGGAATCGGTGAAAGGCCCCCCCCGGGGTGGCAGACCCGCCTACTCTTTGAAATTTGGAACGGGCTCTAATCTTGACTTTGATCCGAGCCAATTTAAGATCGGAGAATACTCAACCCGTTGCACTGGAGGCATTATAAAACAATCAACCAACCCCTTAGCCACTCCCGGATTCACCCTGATTGAACTGCTGGTCGTGATTGCCATCATTGCCATCTTAGCCGGGATGTTATTGCCGGCCTTAAGTAAGTCCAAGGCTAAGGCGAAGCAGGTGCAGTGCTTGAGCAATCTCAAGCAGGTCGGACTTTCTGTTTTGATCTACGCCGACGAACACAATAACCGGATCCAGATCTCTTCGCCGCTCGACAATAATTTCACTTGGGGCGGATTGTTGTTTTCGAACCAATTCGCCGGCTCGAGGTCCGTGTTTCTTTGCCCTGCTTATCCGCCACGTGAGTTTACAAATTGGTTTCGCACCTATGGTGTCTGGTCTGACCCACCCAAATCCGTGACTTCGGGGGAGTTCGATCAGGAAGTTGTGACATCTGCGATCCAGAGCCCCGTCGAGTATGTTCACCTGGCAGACACCACCAGCCGAGGGCGTATGGGCTTGGGAGCCGTCCAGTTCCACAGCTTTAGAACCAACTCAACCGAGGAGGTGCATGCGCGCCACAACCGTTCGGCAGACGGATGGGTCTTCGATGGGCACGTCGAAGGAATGCAAAGGCTTCGCC
>CANLCA010000402.1 GCA_947487925.1 Verrucomicrobiales bacterium
ATGGCGCTTGAAGAAGCTGAACGGTTCGCGTGGTCGCAGCGGGATCAATCGCATATTCCAAAACCGGCGGAATATCCCGCTGATTTCGAAAAGGCACTACGATTAATCGTTGGCCCCGAGACGAAATCGGTGCCAGACCGGCACAAGAAGTTCCGAGACTACTTGAGCGAGGTCGGCTTCCACAAAGATACGTTCGCCAGCCTAAAAGCGAATGGGTTTGAAGAACGCGACTATATTCTGAACTTCGAACAGTTTCGCAAATGGTCTGAAAAGAATAAGAAAAAGATTGATGCCGAGCGCGCTAAGCGTGCGGCAGCCGTCCGTTGGCAAAAAAATAAAAAGAAAGTCCTTTGACCGATTTGATGCAGGATTGTTTTGATACTGGGCATCCACGCACTGCCTCTAAGCATTTCCCGAGTGCAGATAAGCAAGGTCATCCCTGCTCCAAGCATCTGTAACCTGCGGCCAAGCATCCAGCATCTGCGCCTCCCCTGAGAATGACCATGCGACCCTGTGGCCGCATGAAATTACAGATCGCTACTCCGCTCGGTAGCACTACCGGCAACCTCACAGCACTCAACACATGGCTCTCGTCCTTGGGCGTGCAGCCGATAACGGCGTGGCGCTGGCGGCGTAAAGGCTGGCTAACGACCACTAATATATGCGGACGTATTTATGTCTCCCGCGAAACCATCGCCGACTTCGAGCGTCGGGCGGCGGCCGGGGAGTTCGCCCAAGACCACAAAGCTCCGAGAAAGGCAGGTGCGGCGTTGGATAAGGAGGGTGCCCAGTGACCGCCGCCGCACGATCCGAACTCCCGCGCTTCCTGTTGGACTTGATCGCCGCTTGTCCTCGTAGTGGTGAGGGCGTCCATCTTTGGCTATTCAAGGTGGCTAGACAACTGCACGCGCACCGCGACCACGCCGAGATTGTTGCCCTACTCGCCGCAACCGTAGCGGACTGCGGGCGTCACGTTCCAATTTCTGAAATCGAAAGTGCCGTCAACTCCGCCAAGCTCTGCGCGTGGCAGCCGAAAACGGGCCGCGCTGGTTTCTTAAATCCCACCGCACCACGGCGAGCGTGGCCGACGGTGAATCAAGAGCAGCGCGAGGCCATTGTCGCCAACGGTGGTGGGCTGGCCGACCTGTGGGAAGCCTCACCCGTTCGCATCGAATCCAACGAGGGCAGCACGGAGGCTATTATTGACCGGATCTTCCCCGGCAACCCGCTCTTGTGTTGTGGCAAATCGACATCTGTATTCGACACGAAGCCCCGGGAGACTTGGCGCGGTCAACTGGCCGAGCTGCAGCTGATCGTGCCTTCGCCAATGTCCGCAACTGAAGGCGTGACGAAAGAAGGCAAACCCAGCAAGCACACCTTGAGCAACACCGGCCCGCGTCGCTTCCTAGTTGTTGAGTTTGACACCGGCACCACCGACGAACACGCGGCGGTGCTCCTGCACCTCGCGAACCGTGCGCCGCTGGTGCTGGCGGTCCACTCGGGGGGCAAGTCCCTCCACGGATGGTTTTTTTGCGCGGAGCGAACCGAGGAACAACTTCACCGGTTTATGGAATACGCCGTCAGCCTGGGGGCCGACTCTGCGCTCTGGACCCGCTCCCAATTCTGCCGAATGCCCGACGGCACTCGGGACAACGGGAACCGGCAGGCCGTCTACTTCCTAAAACCCGCCCCACTGGAGGCCCGGCAATGAGCACCCTTACCGACGTCTGGCTTGACCCTGAACCCGAGCTGGCTGCCAAGCCGGAAGGCCAGCCCAAGCCAAAGACCGCCACCGTGACGTCGGGCGCGGTGAAGTTCAAAACGCCAACCGCCTCGCCAACCGCTGGCCTTCGTGGTGAGCAGTTTTACGACTCCGCCGCTAAATGCTTCTGGATTCAAGACTCTCGCGGTGCGTGGATGCAGTTGAGCTGCCAGTCCATGACGCGCCATCTCGACCGAGCAGGTTTTAGCAGTGGACGCCCTCGCGACGGTGGCAACTCCCCGGCTGACGACCAGCTTTGCGAGATCCAACTTGAACACGGCGTGGACTACGCGGGGCCGCTCGCAGGTTTCCAGAGCGGCTACATTGAGCAACGCGGGACACGCATCCTCGTCACGACCTCGCCCTCCTTGGTTAAACCCGCGAAGGGAGAGTGGCCTGTTTTGGGGAAGCTGCTCGAAAACCTTTTCGCTGGCGGCGACGGGATTGACCAAAGGTCATTCGTCTTTGGCTGGCTCAAGGTCGCCATCACCGCGCTCCACGACGGCGAGCATCGCCCCGGCCAAGTGCTGTGCCTTGCTGGCCCGGCTGGGTGTGGGAAGTCCATGCTCCAAAACTTGATCACGCCGATGTTTGGGGGCAGGAGTGCGAAGCCCTACCGCTACATGAGTGGAAAGACACAGTTCAACCTCGACCTTTTCGGCGCGGAACACTTGATGATTGAAGACGAGGTTCCATCCGCTGATATGCGTGCCCGCCGCGAATTCGGAACGCGCATCAAGGAACTGGTCGTGAACGAAACCCAGAGTGCCCACGGAAAACATAAGAACGCTTTGAGCCTCTCGCCGTTCTGGCGCGTGAGCCTCTCGACTAATGACGAGCCTGAGAACCTGATGGTGCTGCCGCCTCTCGACGACTCCATTGCAGACAAGGTGATGCTCCTGAAGGCGCACCGCCAACCGACCCCAATGCCGACCGGGACGGACGAGGAACGCCGCAAATACCGCGAAACCTTGCTCCACGAACTTCCGGCCTTTGTCCATTTCCTGATCCACGAGTGGAGCATCCCGGCGGAACTGCGGAGCGAGCGTTATGGAGTGCGCGAGTTACACCACCCCGACCTCACCGATGCCATTCAAGGTTTGAGCGACGAGACGCACCTTCTTCGGCTCGTTGACCACGTTTTGCTAGGCGACGACTTCGCGACCCGTTGGACAGGAACCGCCGACGAGCTAGAGCGCAAGCTGCGAGAGTCACCGGCAGGCCACGAAGCGGGACGCCTGCTCTATTGGCGCAACGCCATCGGCACGTTGCTAGGACGACTCGCCAAGCGTCAACCGCTTCGCGTCCGATCCTGCCGGACACGTTTAGACAGGCAGTGGGAAGTAGTGCGAGAAGGAATCAAGTTCAGCATCGCGGAGAAAGAGTGAACCCCGTGACACCCATGACACCATATTTACACATTACGCGCACGCACCCGGGAGAAGTAGAAACCACCGAATATGGTGTCATGGGTGACATGGGTGACACGCTTAGTTTACTTATCATTGACAACTACCCTGCAACACCCCGAACCACACCCGGGCAGCCTTCATCGCCAAGGTGCTCAGCAGCGCGTCACTTGCAACCATTAAGGGGTCGAGCTTACCCGACTGGTCGAAAAGAAAGTTTGACACCGCCAACGATGTCAGCCAACTCCCTCCCGAAATGCTGCGGAAAGGCCGGTTCGACGAGCTGTTCTTCGTGGACTTGCCGGATGAAGTTGAGCGCGAGGCCATCTGGAAGATCGTCGTGGAGCGCAGAAACCGAAAAGCCATCGACTACGACCTGCAACTACTGGCGAAGAGCAGTGAAGGCCTCACTGGCGCTGAAATCGAGGCCGTGTTCCTGGAGGCGATGTTTGCTGCCTTTGAGCGCGGCAATGAGCCTACCGAGATGGACGTTGCCGCCTCAATGAACAGCTTCGTGCCGTTGTCGAAACTGATGGCCGAACAGATTGCTGCGTTGAAACAGTGGTCGGTTGGTCGTGCCCGTCCTGCTACCTCCATCCCTGCAACTTTTGAGCGAAAGCTCCGGAAGTTGGGGGTGTGAGGTTGGGAGAAGAAATCGGCTTACACCGATTTCTTTTCTTTAGCTATCAGCAGCGATGCGGGATCAATGCCCGTCCAGCGGCAAAGTTCGGCGTGCGTTTGTGGGCCGTAGTTGCTGGGACGCTTGCGAGGCACAAGCAGCCCAGTCCGAAGAGCGTGGCGGGCGGCTTGTTTGGTGGTTGGAATGCCGGAACGGAGGAGACATCGCCAAGCCCGGTGAGAAATGCC
>CANLCA010000403.1 GCA_947487925.1 Verrucomicrobiales bacterium
AAATCGGCAACTTTTGGGGGTAAAGCGATGGACATCGTCTGTGGGCGTTTTGGTGAATGAAGCTTTGTGATCTTGGGGCGAGGGGTCAGACCATCATGGATGGAACCGGTAAGTTGGGATGTGTGGACGGAGCTTTCGCTGCCTTTTTGGCGGTCATGGGGTTGGTTGAGGTAGAATTCAGGTTGAGAACAGGAATTCAACCTTAAAAGGGCAGTTGAACGTCGTGAAGATTTGCAAAGGTTTGGATGAGAAAGGCGTGATGAAGAACGAGGGGTTCCCTTCAGGGGCTGGTGAGTGATTCGGAAGGACTTTATCGCCAAGATCTTGCGAGCGTTTGCCAGGGGCAACTGCCGTCATCAGGTACAATCTGAAAAGCGTTGGCCTTGGCGTCGGGAATCTTCCAGGAGCCTCGAGGCTGTCATGCCCTTGCAGGGTTGCTGCAGCGGAGTTCCGAATGCCGAGTTCGAGTAAGGATTCACCTCAGGTCGAAACACACGAGGCTATCTTTGCCCTTGGCCACGAAGCGCCCGTCGGCGAGAGCCGGGTAGGCCCGTGTGCCCGCGGACAGCAGCTGGGCGCGCGACAGCTCGGTAAAGCGGCTTGGAGTGGCCTTAGCCCGGATGAGCTCACCCGTTTCAGAAAGTATGAGCAGCACGTCGCCGCACAGTGTGAGGGTTCCTGACCCGAGTCCTTCCTGTCTCCACTTCGGTTTTCCTGTGGCCCATTCCACGCACACCAAAGACGTTCCCTGTTCCTGTCTTCCATCATAGCCATAGAGGTGTCCTTTGTGCGCTACACAACTTGCGTAGTGGCTTGAAAGCACATCGTCCCTCGACCAGAGTTTCCGCAGTTGTTGGCCGTCGAACCGGAGCATTGCGGCACCTGTTTCGTAGCTCGATGAAATGAAAACTTGGTCGCCTTGGACGATGGGCGTGGCGCCATGGACCGAGGCCTGCGTGCGTGACCGCCAGGGAAACCGGTCCGCCACAGATCCGGTCGCGGGATCAATCACCGCCAGACCGGAACGAGTCAAAAAGAAAGTCCACCGTTTGCCCCCCAGAGTCGCCGAAGCGGGCGAAGAGTAGCTCGCCTCGTCATCGAGAGCTTTCCACAAGAGCTTGCCTGAAGACCGGTCTAGGGCGATCACCCCGGCGCCGTGGGCGCCACCGATGTTGAGCAACACCGCATTGTTTTCAACCAGCGGCGAGCAAGCCATTCCAAAAAACCCCTTCGAAGTCGAGAACTTCGACTTCAGATCAGTGCTCCAGACAAGTTTTCCGGAGGAGGCCTGAAGGCAATGCACCGAGCCATCGGCGCCCATTGTGTAGAGCCAATCATCCGACAGGGCGGGAGTGCTCCGGGGTCCTTCATCGAATCCGAAGTCATCGCGATAGCTGGCTTTGTAGTCGAACTGCCACACGCGTGCTCCGGTGTCCAGTCGGAGGCACTCGACTGTTTCCTTGTCGCCGAGCCTATGGAAGAGAAATACGTTCTGTCGGGTGGCGACCGGTCCGCTGAATCCCTGGCCAGCTGATCTTTTCCACAGACGTTTTGGGCCTTCCTTCGGCCACAGATCAGCCAGGTTTGTTCCCTGGTAGGAACCGTCCCGATGAGGGCCGAGGAATTGAGGCCAATCCTGGGTTCGCGCGCTGATTTGGAGGGCGAAGGTCAAACCGAAGGAGACCAGGCCAAAGACATCTCTTCTGGGGAGAAGTGCCCGTTTCATCTGAGTGAGGCTATTTGAGACCGGATTCCACCATGGTTCTGAACTGCTGCTGAGAGGATTTGGCAAGGGCTACGGGGCCTGTCAGACGAGCGAAGACGCTGCCTTGTTCAGCCTCCACGATGGCGCCCAGGAGCATGTGGTTTTGCAACGGTGTTTTCGGGCCACCAGGCATGCCGCTGTTGTAGGTGCCTTCCGCTTGGACGTAGGTGACCTTGTGTTTTCCGACGATCACCTCTTCAACCTTGGACTTGATTTGATCCTTGGGTTCCTGAAATTGGCCGAGCCATCGGTCGACGTTCGCCTTGGTGCCGCCGCCACTGCCCGGGCCGAAATAGAAGAAGACCACTTCAGCAGCTTCTTTCTTGCCTGGTTCGGAGACGCGCAGCTGAGCTTTGCGCATGGAACTCGTGACCTCGATCCATTCCCAGGTTTTAGGCCTCTTGAATGACAGGTCGCTCACGGAGAAAGAGGCTGGGGATTCGGCGGAGAAAACACCGGTTGAAGAGAGGCTTGCACCGATAACAAGGAGCAGTCGCAGAAATTGTTTCATCCCTTCTCGTTAGATCAAGCGTCGACCATTGTCAAACTCAGGGGCGGGAATCCGACGGTTTGAAATCCGCTCTTCTTTAGTAAACGGAGAATCGACGGGAGTTCGATGAGAGGCTGTAGGGGTGTAACTTTGTCTGCTGCGATCTTGCCATTCGGTCTTCGTCAGGCAACATGAAGGGGCTCCCGGGATTCGCGAGTCCTCAGCCCTGGGATCGATTCGAGCCTTATCATGTTGCCGGCCACACAAACAGAGGGACCTCAATTGGAGCGTCGTTTTGGCTTGGTTCAAGCCACGGCTCTGAATATGACGAACATGATCGGCATCGGGCCTTTCATCACGATCCCTGTGTTGATGTCCGCGATGAACGGTCCCCAGGCCATGCTTGGATGGCTCATCGCGGTGCTTATCACGGTGCCGGACGCAATGATTTGGGCTGAGTTGAGTGCCGCGTTGCCGGGGTCTGGAGGCAGTTATCTTTACCTGAAAGAAGGCTTTGGAAAATCAAGATGGGGGCGGCTCATGGCTTTCCTGTTTGTTTGGCAATTTATTCTGAGCGGTCCTTTGGAGATCGCGTCGGGTTACATTGGGCTGACCCAATACCTGAAATACATGTGGCCTTCCTTGACTGTGGGGGAAGGGCACGCGGTGATTGTCGGCACGGGCCTGTTGGCGATTGCCCTCCTCTATCGAAAAATCGAATTCATAGGGAGGATAACCGTGGCGCTTTGGGTGGGCACCCTTGTCACTAGCATTGCCGTGATGGTGACCGGCGCCCTCCATTTTAACCCACGGCTTGCCTTCGATTTTCCGCCTGGCGCCTTTGATTTTTCCGTGGGTTTCCTCATGGGCCTGGGTGCGGCGGCACGCGTGGGGGTTTACGATTATCTGGGCTACTATGATGTGTGTTATATCGGTCAAGAAGTGAAGGACCCGGGCCGGGTTTTGCCCCGTTCGATCATCACGAGTATCCTCTGCGTGGCCTTGATCTATGTTGGCATCAATCTCTCCATCATCGGGATCGTGCCGTGGCGTGAGTTTGTGCCCGTCACGGATACGCCTGCCCCGGTGGTTTCGATTTTGATGGAGAGAATTCATGGAAAAAAAGTAGCCCTTTTTTTCACACTGATGGTTTTGTGGACCGCTTTTGGATCCGTGTTTGCCCTCCTCCTCGGATATTCTCGGATTCCATACGCCGCCGCGCTTGATGGTTGTTTTTTTAAAGTGTTCGGGAAGTTGCATCCCACCAAGGGTTTTCCCCATGTGTCCTTAGTCGTCATCGGTTTGATTTCGATCGTTTGCAGTTTTTTGCCGTTGTTGACGGTGATCGATGCCTTGCTGGTAACGCGGATTGTCGTGCAATTTATCGGTCAGGTCGCCGCCGTGATACTTCTGCGAAAGCATCGACCTGACTTGCATCGCCCCTACAAGATCTGGCTGTATCCCATCACACCGCTCATGGCGCTGGCGGGGTGGTTGTTCATTTTCGGCACGACCGAGGCTCGGCTCATTTTGTATGGGCTGCTGACTCTGGCGTTGGGGGCCGTCTTTTTTGTGCTCTGGGCGAAGGCTTCCAGACAATGGCCTTTTCAAACAAGCGCCGTGGAGGAAGGGGGGCGCTTCTCAGAATGAGAACAGGGCCTACTGTAAGCCAAAGTTTGGGCGTCGGAATCACAAAGAGCGCTCACAAATGGGGTGGAACCCGTCACGTGGACCGATCATGGGGACTCTTCTGACTCATCCCGAGAATGGCTCAACCGGGAA
>CANLCA010000404.1 GCA_947487925.1 Verrucomicrobiales bacterium
CACCGGACTGGGCGACTAAAAGATTCCCCACTAATTCTGCCATAGTTGCGTTTTGCCTTTCTTGCTTGGGACCGCCGCCGCTCCACACGTCAAAGCACGCCCCCAGCTTGCCAAAAATTCGAGCGGTCACATTGCCAACCACCCATGGCTCTGTCAACCAACTCTGCGACACCCACTCTTTGCGACTTTGGCATGATGAAAGAACAAAGTTCGGACCCCTGACTCGAGTCGCCGTCCGAACTGCAGCCCTCAAAGGACGAGCTCCTTGAGGCTCCAGAAAATCGAGGTCCTATGGTTCGTCTGTGCGGCGGATTCCGTCCCCATTTGGTGGACTCGTTTAATTCGCGCTTCAGGGGGGCTCCGGGTGAGGTGGATGGGGATCTCTTATTCCGAGTGGCTTTGGAAGGTGCGGTTGAGATTTGGCTTTTGCACCCAATCGACCAGTGTTATGAAGGGCTTTGTGAACATGATTTCCTCAATCGGGTTTTTGGGGGCTGGGAAGATGGCGTCGGCCCTCGCCAAGGGAATGCTCAAAGCGGGATTGTTTGCGTCGGACAAAGTTCGGGCCAGCGATCCGCACGAAGCTTCCCGGGCCGCCTTCGCGAAGGATACAGGCGTGGTTCCGAGCACCGGCAACCTCGAGCTGGTGGAGGCGTGTGACATCCTTGTTCTGGCGGTGAAACCGGACCAGGTGCCAGCCGTGTTGAGGGAGATCGCCCCGAAGCTGTCAGGGAGGCATCTGGTCATATCGATCGCCGCGGGGGTCACGTTGTCCAAGCTCGAGGCGCCCTTGGGAACTGGCGCCCGAGTGGTTCGTGTGATGCCGAACACGCCGGCGCTCGTCGGGGAATCGGCGACTGGCTACGCGCTCGGAACCTCCGCCACCGCTCAGGACAGCGAGGTGGTGCATCAGCTTTTCTCCTCCGTGGGCATCGCAGTTGCGGTGAAGGAATCCCTGTTGGACGCCATCACAGGCCTGAGCGGGAGTGGCCCCGCCTACGCCTATCTGATCGTGGAGGCCTTGAGCGACGGGGGGGTGGCCGCCGGCCTTCCCCGCGAGACGGCCACACGTCTGGCCGCGCAAACATTGCTCGGCGCCGCGAGGATGGTGCTCGAAACTGGGCTGCACCCGGGAGTTTTGAAGGACATGGTCACGAGCCCCGGAGGCACGACCATTGAAGGGATTCATGAGCTTGAAAAAGGCGGACTCAGGGCAACCCTTATGAATGCCGTGCGGGCTGCGGCTGAGAAATCGAAGAGATTGGGCCAGGCATGACGAGCATGATTGACTCGCCCCGCGCGTGACGCCAACCCTCGCCTCACCCTTTAGAACCCATGCCATTTCCCTCGCCCTCATCTCGTCAGGCGGCCATTCTCTGGGCTTCACTGACGGCCCTGGCTGTCGGAGTCATCGTGGTCCTTCTGGGCCTGGTGGGTTGGGCGGTTGCCTGGACGGTTGACCGGCTGTCTTCCGTCCTTCTTCCTCTGGCTGTTGCCGGAGTGCTGGCCTACCTTTTTGATCCTGTCGTCGATCTTTTTGAACAGCGCTGCCGAGTGCCTCGAACTCGGGCGATTCTGCTCGTGTTCTTCCTTGCCTTGATGGCGGTGCTGATCCTCGCGGCGACCGTGGTTCCCCAGTTTGTGGGTCAGGTGAAACAGCTCATTGATGATTTTCCCACCCGGGCCGAGGAGTTTAAGACAGTCGTGAGCCAGTGGTTCGCCAAGTCTGGATTCGACACCAAGGCGCGGGAGGCGTGGGATTCCGAATACGGAGCGCAAGCCAAGAACTTCCTGACCAAAGCGCTTCCTGCGACTTCACAATGGATTTTGACCCAGGTTGGCAGAGTCGCTTCCTGGGGTGGTCTTCTCGCAGGGTTCGCCCTGGTGCCAGTATACCTTTTTTACTTTCTTCAGGAAAAATCCGGGATCCAAAAGACCTGGACGGACTACGTGCCGCTGAAGGAATCCCGGATCAAGGACGAGCTGGTGTTTGTGATCAAGGCCATCAACGACCATCTCATCGTGTTCTTTCGAGGCCAGGTTTTGGTGGCGGCTTGTGTCGGAACCATTCTGACGCTCGGTTTTTCATTCATGGGACTCAAATACTCCCTGATACTTGGCGTGGCGGCCGGAGTGCTGGGAATCATTCCGTATCTCGGGGTGATGATCAGCCTGATTCCGGCGGTATTGCTCGCGGTGGTTCAGTTCCAGGACTGGCTGCACCCATTGCTGGTTCTCGCGGTGTTTGGGTTCGCCCAGATGGCGGAAGGCCTTTACATCTCCCCGAAGATCATCGGCGATCGCGTCGGGCTCCATCCCATGACCATCATCATCGCGGTGATGGCGGGCACAACGCTTTTAGGCGGCATCCTCGGCGGTGTGTTGGCGATCCCGCTGACGGCCGCCTTGCGCGTGTTGATGTTCCGCTACGTGTGGAAGAAACGGGTGTAAGACCTCAGGCCAACGGGTGGCGTCGATCTTTCAGGGGGAAATCGACGCGCGCCCCAGTGAGCGCGCTTTGGTAAACGGCCATCACCATCTCGACCGCCCAGAGTCCATTCAGACCGCTGCACTCGGGCTGGTGGTCCCGCTCGATTGCGGTGAGCCAGTCGTTCACAGGTTTCTCATTGTGTTTTAGGGAGGCCGGGGAGTTTGAATCAGGAAATTCGAACGGAGCCCAGATGTCACTGCGACCCAAGTTGGACCAGGCAGCCGGTTTGCGGATGAAAACACTGGGTTCGAGGTCGCAATTGATTCGCGCCGCGCCTCGGCTGCCGTGGATTTCCAATCCCCAGCGTCCCACCGTGTCCCGGAGTTTTCCCGCGCTGGTGAAGGATGCATTCACGCCGTTTTGGAAGAGAAAACGCGCTGAAATCTGATCCCCTGCAACCCGTCCGACCGAGTCTTTCACGACGCGGGCGTCGTGTGTGGTGATCCTTCGGCCCTGGTTCAAGACCTCCGCGGAACAGGAGAGGGGATCGCCTACGAAGAGTCGCATGAGATCAAACAAATGAGTTCCGAGGACCATCATGTCTTCGCCTCCTGCGCGCGCATCCTGCTTGCCGTAGGCGCGCAATTCCACAACGTCCCCCAACAGTCCCCGGCCGACGGCGGCTTTTAGGGCCTGCACTCCGCCGGTCATCCGCATGGTGTGTGCGACCGCGATTTTGCGCTTTCGCAGGGCGGCCGACTGGAGCACCTCGTCCCCCTCCAGCAGCGTGGTCGTGAACGGTTTCTCGCAGTAGACGTGGGCGCCGGATCGGATGGCCGCCAAAGCGATCGCATGATGCTGGTCGGCGTGCCGCATGGCGAGGCTTACCAGATCCGGCTTGTGGCGTTCAAGCATCTCTCTGTAGTCCTCGTAGGCGTGAGGCGCTCCGATTCTCGCGGCGACTGCGGCTCGTCCTTTCGCATCAGGATCGGAAACGGCGACCAGTTCGACTCCCGGCAGGCCTTGAAAAATGGCCTCAAGCCCGTGCCCGTAGTCACCCCTGCCCGTATGACCGATGACAGCCGCTTTGAGTCGTCGCGGTTCGCCCAAACCTTGGTTGGAGACAACGATCGCCCCTCCAAGCCCCAGACGGAGGGTGGTCCCCAGGAATTGCCTTCGCGAAACTGTGTTGTTCATTCAGATGTAGAGATAGACGTAAATGGCGAAGCCAATCGCCAGGAGGCCTGCTCCGGCAGCGAGCGACCAGAGCAGATTCCGTTGGCGTGCGGCGACCGCAAATGTCGAGATGATGACCGCGGCCTGGGACACGAGCATGCCGAAGAAAAACCGCTGGCTACGGGCGTGGTGCCGCTGGGCTTCGATATTGCTTTTGCGCACCTTCAGTTCGTAGAATCCGGCGATGGCCTGGTTGAGCCGCGCTTCCGTTTCGTAACGACTTGCTGCGTAGCGGAGTCGGGCATTCAGGAAATCCCGCGCGAACATCCTTCGTGCCTCGAGAGTCGGCGCTTCTTGGGAGAGGGGGATCTCACTCTGTTTTTGAATCGATTCAATCGCTTGCGTGATCGGTTTGAGAGCGGTTTCA
>CANLCA010000405.1 GCA_947487925.1 Verrucomicrobiales bacterium
CCGTTCACCGCCGTCACAAAGGGCTTCCCATCGCGGGTCTGGATTTGGTACTTCGTGCTCTGCTCATCCTTGATCGTGGTGGGACGAAAGTTTGCGACGTAGAGATCCAGATCTCCATCCCCATCAATGTCCGCGAGAGCCAGCGAGGTCGCACCGCTCTTCGAAACCAGCCCGCACTCCCCCGTCGCCTCTCAGAAATGTCCTCTCCCATCGTTCAGGAACAACCGCGTCCCATGTCCAAGAGCGTTCACAAACAGATCCAGGGAACCGTTTCCATCAACATCCGCGAAAGCCGCCCCCGTGGAATCCTGCGCCGGTAGGTCCAGTCCTGACGGCAGCGTGACATCCTCAAATCGCCACGAACCCAGATTCCGGTACAACCTATTTTTCGAATCCAAGCCGCAAAAGTAGAGGTCACATAACCCGTCCCCATCCATGTCACCGAGTGCCACTCCTGAGCCGCTGAGCAGGTTCCGATTTTGGACAGAGCGCCGGTCATCGAGTCGGTTGGTAAAACCGATGCCCACCCCGGATGCGGGAAGCAACGAAAACCCAACTCGACCCGATTCCAGTCGAGGCAACGGGGCGAAGCGGTAGCCTTTCTCTTGGCGCCAAGACAAACTGTCGCCAGCCCACGAAACAGCCGTCGTTAGTATAGCCAAAGCCACCCCCAACCGCCACACTGGGAAGAGACTCTTCAAGCTGGCCGCGATTTCCCGCCGCAGTTCCTCAGGGATACAGAAATCGGCCTCGACTCGCGAGTTCTCCACTCTTAACTCATCATGAAAATCCATCCGTTTATCCATTATCTAAACCTCTTCCCGCTGTCTGATCAAAGCTCACCGGATAACCTTCAGGGCACCCTCGAACCCGATCTCCACCTCCCGTGCGCCCACCGGTATTTCGACCACTCCCCTTTTCCCCCCGGGCAGAGTGTAATGAAGTTTTGCTGCCGAATCTGGGATCGCCAAGACCTGTGCCGCGCTGTCCTGCGACCAGTAGCCGGACCCTCCATGAATCTCGCGCGCCGGTGACATCCTTCCGCCGCACTCCGACACCATGCGGATGCCAAAACCCAGTGGATTTGACGCGGGCCCCCTGAATCGAACCCTCAGTCCGGGTTTGCCTCGCAAGTTCTTGAAAAGCCTCGTCCCTGCGCCGTTCTGGGTCACAACGATGTCCGGACGCCCGTCGTGGTCGTAGTCCGCGACCGCGCAACCGCGCTGTTCCCCAAACACTTCGATGCCGCTGGTTTCCAAACCGAGCGCCTCAAAGCGACCACCCCCCGCACCACGCAGCACAAGCCCGTATCCCCCGTCCAGCCGCGTCGACTCGGGATTCACGCCAAAAAAATTCTGACTCACGAAAAGGTCCTCGATGCCGTCCCCATCAAAATCCGCGACGCTCAGCCCAAACCCGGTGGAAAGCTGAGCCTCGAGCGGGAGATCAATCGCTTCGAAGTGGTCTCCGCGGTTCAAAAAGACTTTTGATGAAAACTCCCGAGCACCCAAAACGTTCATCGATTTGAGTGCCGCGCCAAAGATCTCCTGAGCACTCGATTTGGCGTAAGCCTCAAACGTTGGAAATCGCTCCACGGCAAGCGGCAATCCGCCGCGCGTGGCCTTCAGGGTGCGCTCGGGGAGTTCACGCCCGGAGTGCGGGTCAAGGAACGTCTCCACAATTGCATACCCTGCCCACTCCTGAACTTCCCCGTAATAAATCTTACGGGGAGAAAGAGTCGGGGATGCGTGCCACTGGTTGAGTCCCCAGTTTGAACACACGAAGTCCATCCGCCCATCCCCATCGAAATCTCCGGCCGTCACTCCGTTCCACCATCCGGTAAACCCTTCGAGGCCCAACACCCGTGTGCGTTCCTCGAAACGGCCGCCGATGTTCCAAAAGATCTTGGGCGCGGCCCAATCCATCGCCAGCACCAACTCGGGGAACCCGTCCCCATCAAGATCCGTGAACACAGCACCGCTGACCAGCCCCACTCTTTCAAACCGCTGCGCGACCACGAGCCTTCCGTTCTCGTTGCGAAGCAACAAGGAAGTGGCGGGTTCGGGATATCTCCCCGCGATGGCGCGTCCACCGATGAACACATCGAGATCCCCATCCCCATCCACGTCACCCAACAGAATTGGGCCGGTGCTGGACTGCGGCCCCAGAACGCTCTCACCGGACACCTTCCGCGCGAGATCGTAGACGCCCATGTGCCCGCCATTCGTCAATCCATCCTCGTAGTTCGAGAGCCCTGCAAAAATATTTTTACCGAACCCCACGACAGCCGTTTGATCGCGACCCACATGCTTGATTAACGGGGCCTCCATGTGTCGCTCGAAGCCTCCGTTCTTGTCATTCCGATACAACGCGAGTTGCCCCCCCCGACCTGAGCTGATGACAAGGTCATCCCATCCGTCGTCTTCCGCATCAATCCAACAAACCCCGGGGCCGAGCTGGCTGAGTTTTCTCGGAAGCAGGGGCTGCCGGGCATAATCATCGAATGCCTCCTCGAAATGACGGTGCCCAAGCTTGTCGCTCACATCGACAAACCAGGGTCCTGGAGACAGGGCCGGCGACTCCTTGGATGTCGAACCCGGAACAGGTTCCTGAATTTCGTAGATCCGGTTCGCTTCAACGCCAGAAACTGTCGATCTCGCACCGGATCTCCACACGACCTCGAGCCTCATCGCCGAAGACTTGCCGCCGCAGGCGAACACGCGCTCGGACTGGTCCGAGGAAAGATACCTCCCGCCACACATCATCTCCTGGTGCTGCTCCGGCACAGCCCCATCCAGCAATCGCACGACGGCTCCAATTCCTTGGGTGTTAGGCGCCGCGCCGCGCAAATGCACGGCTACTCGGCCGGCCGCGGTTTCGTTCCGGTAAAGACTGGCTTCCCCATTCAGATTGTTGAGTGCAAGATCCAGGTCTCCATCGTTGTCGAGGTCTGCGAGGGCCATTCCGTGGGAGACGGACACTTCATCAAACCCCCACTCCGCGGCCTTGTCCTCAAACTTTAGTCCGGCACGGTTTCTGAATGCCGCATGAGGCAGTGCGAGCTTCGGAAACAACAGCCTCAGCTCCAGCAGTTCTGTGGAGGACATCGCCTTGCTCTTCTTCAACTCCTCCGCCCTCTGGATGATATCCGCGTTCATCATCTCGAGCTGATGCCCCGTGGTCATCAACAAATCCTCGTACCCATCCAGATCCACGTCCAGAAACACAGGCGCCCACGACCAATCCGAGGCGTGCAGCCCCGCGTAAAAAGCGATCTCAGAGTAACGACCGCCGCCCCGGTTGAGAAAGAGCGTGTTGTGCGAATACTGAGGCCGGTCATCGAGCACCCCCACGACAGGAATCCACATCGGGATGTCTCCCAGCATCACATTTCGGCGCTCGTGCGACCGGCTCATCATGTCCGCAACAAACAAATCGTCGAGCCCATCTCGGTTCAAATCTCCGAAATCGACTCCCATGGAAAAGAGGCTGGTGCGTCTCAGGGACAACGCAGCCATCGCCCGAAATCTCCCCCCGCCATCGTTGATCCAGATTCGATCTTCAGATTCGAAATCATTACAAACGTAAATGTCGGGTTTACCGTCCCCATTGATGTCACGGAAGCACACCGACAACCCCCAATCATAGGGCGGTGTTTTCAAAGCGTTCCCTGCGGCGTCCAAGAATGATCCACCCGTGAAGGACAGGGGTGTGAAGCCGCCTTTTCCATCATTCAAAAAAAGGGCATCCACCTCACCGTGTTCCTTAATCTTACCGTTGGACTCCAATGTGAAACGCCCGGCCAGATCTGCATCCGAAACAGGACGACCGCCGACTCGTACCACCACCGGTTTACCTCCCGCATACTCGCCTTGTATTTTGAGGCCGGGTTGGTCGCGGATGGTTTCCATTCTATAATTTGTGACGTAGAGATCTAAATCCCCATCTCCGTCCACGTCCGCAAGGGCCATCGACATGCCCGCTCTTCCTTGGTTCAACAAACCCGCTGGGCCTTTCGTC
>CANLCA010000406.1 GCA_947487925.1 Verrucomicrobiales bacterium
CATCACTTTCGGCTGTCGACCGTGAGGTGTTCGCTTGGCAGCTTCCAGTGGTCGGTTTTGGGGAGAGCGGGCAGGAAAAGTTGAAATCCTCCACCGTCCTCATCTCCCGCTGCGGCGGTCTGGGTGGCGCGGTGGCCTATCAGCTAGCCGCTGCAGGCGTGGGACGCATCATTCTGGCTCATGCGGGTACCGTCAAACCCAGCGACCTGAACCGACAGATTCTCATGACCTATGATTGGATCGGAAAACCGAGGGCGGAATGCGCCGCCAGACGCTTGAAGGAGCTGAACCCTTCTCTCGAAGTTCAGGCTGTGCCCGAAAATATCACGGACTCCAACGCGGCACGTCTGGTCCGCAACGCGGATCTCATCGTCGATTGCGCCCCCCTGTTCGAAGAGCGATTTCTTCTCAACCGCGAAGCCGTGCTCCAACGAAAACCCATGGTCGAATGCGCCGTCTTTTCCCTGGAAGCAACACTGACGGTGCTGGTCCCTGGAAAAACTCCGTGTCTTCGGTGCCTTGTCCGAGAATTCCCGACTTACTGGACCCGCCGGTTCCCCGTTTTCGGCGCGGTTTCTGGGACGATCGGCTGCCTAGCGGCCATGGAGGCCATCAAAGTTTTGAGCGGATTCGGAAAGCCGCTGTATGGAGAGCTTTTGACCTGCGATCTCTACGATCTCCATTTCAAGAGGCTGCGGCTTCGGCGGGACCCACACTGCCCGGAATGCGGGCAGACTTCCGGTTCTGCATCATGCTAGAGCCCGCATCAGGAACCTCACTTCCTGGTCGGGATCAAAAGCTCCTTCACGGGTGCATGGACAACCGATAGACTCCTGGCCCATGAATCAGTCACGCAATCTGGTTTTCGTTTCGATTCTCGCAGCCACCTTGCTGATCCTGCTGCTGCGCACGAAACCCTCTGGGGCCGGCCAATCGACCCCAGCGCAACCGCTGGTAATCTTCTGCGCGGCGGGCGTCAAACCTCCCGTTGAAACCGTCGCCAAGGATTACGAAAAAGCCTATGGCACGCCGGTTCAGATCCAATATGGAGGCTCCGGCACCTTGCTCAGCAACCTTCGGGTTTCGGGAATTGGAGATCTCTTTATCGCGGCCGACGATTCTTACATCCGATTAGCCGAAACTCATGCATTGATCGCCGAAACGATCCCGCTTGCTCGCATGACCCTCGTTATCGCCGTCGCCAAAGGAAATCCTAAGAACATCCGAACTTTCGAAGACCTTTACCGCGTGAACGTCGCCCTCGCTAACCCGGACGCCGCGGCGATAGGGAAAGTCACAAGAGACTTACTGAAGCCAACCGGCCACTGGACAAGGCTTGAGAACCACACCCGCGTTTTTAAGCCGACGGTGAATGATGTCGCCAACGATGTGACGCTCGGCGCCGTGGATGCCGGCATCGTCTGGGACGCCACAATTTCTCAGTACGAAAGACTTGAGGGAATTCGGGTGGAACCCCTCTCAAGCGCCCGGCAGAACATTTCTGTCGCGGTATTGAGGTCGACAAAGCAACCGGTCAAGGCCCTGCATTTCGCGCGATACATGGCGGCGATGGACAGAGGTCTCCAGTCGTTTGCCCGGCACGGATATAGCCCCGTCGAAGGAGACGCGTGGTCCGAACACCCCGAAGTACTGCTGTTCAGCGGCGGGATCAACCGACTGGCGATCGAGGAGACCTTGCGCCAATTTGAAGAACGAGAGGGAGCACGGATCACCCGCGTCTACAACGGCTGCGGGATCCTGGTGGCCCAGATGAAAGCCGGGCAGAATCCGGACGCTTACTTCGCCTGTGACACATCATTCATGGCGGAGGTTCAGGATCGATTTGAGGCCCCGGTCACGATCGCGCGCAACGACGTGGTGATCCTCGTTCAAAAGGACAACCCCAGATCGATCGTTCAGCTCTCGGACCTAGGAGAGCCGGGCATCAAACTGGGGATTGCAAACGAGAGCCAAAGCGCCCTGGGAGCGCTGACAACCAGGCTGCTCAAATCCACGGGCCTGCAAGAAAAGGTGATGTCCAACGTGCGGGTCCAGACCCCTACCGCTGATCTCCTCGTGAACCAGATGCGAGCCGGGGCGCTCGACGCCGCAATCGTTTACCAGGCGAACGCGAATACTGTCAAAGATCTGATGAAAGTCATTCCCATAGAAAACCCTCTCGCGTTTGCCACGCAACCGTTTGCGATCGGAAAAACTTCCTCCCATCGCTTCCTTACGGAGAGGCTGCTCCTCGCCATCAGCTCTGAAGCATCTAGAACCCGGTTCGAGAGCGCTGGTTTCCAGTGGAAAGTGGCAGGGACCCGAACGGGCGCTCCCTAGCCTTTATGGCCAAAACAAAGCCCCTCCCGATGAAACCACCGAACTCCAGGCCGACGACTCCGTCAGACCTCCCATTCTATCTGAGTTTTGCCCTCATCGGGAGCCTCTACGTGGTCCTTATTCTCGCGATGCTCGTGGCGGATGCCTCCTACACTTCTCCAAGGCAGATCTGGAAGTCTTTGCAGAGCCCTGAAATTCAATACTCCATTCGACTGAGTTTGCTGTCGTGCAGCCTCACCGCGATCCTGTCCGTGTGGGTTGCAGTCCCGATCGGTTACCTCATGTCGCGGCGTGAGTTTAGGGGAAAAGCCGTGCTCGACGCGATCCTGGACATCCCCATCGTCCTGCCCCCGCTGGTCATCGGCTTGAGCCTTCTGATCCTTTTTCAG
This sequence comes from Verrucomicrobiales bacterium, assembly GCA_947487925.1. Taxonomy (GTDB): domain Bacteria; phylum Verrucomicrobiota; class Verrucomicrobiia; order Limisphaerales; family F1-80-MAGS106; genus F1-80-MAGS106. Next base: position 2,730 of record CANLCA010000406.1, read on the forward strand.
ACAGCCCCTGGCCGGGCTTTCCAACAATTCTTTCCGGTCACTTACGAAATACCCAGTGTGATCCTCGCCCAGTTCAGTGTCGCTTGCGCGTTCGCCGTGAGAATTCTACGATCCACTTTTGAACATATTAACCCTCGCCAGGAGCAGGTCGCCCTGACGCTGGGCTGCTCCCAAAGCCAGGCTTTTTGGAGGGTCGTTTTTCCCGAGGCTCGCCGCGGCGTCGTCGCCGCCATAACTCTGGCTTGGGCCCGATCGCTCGGTGAATTCGGACCCATCCTGATCTTTTCCGGAGCCACCCGACTGCGCACCGAAGTACTTCCAACAACCGTGTTCCTCGAACTCAGCGTGGGCAACATCGAAGCCGCCGTCTCGGTTTCCCTCCTGATGGTCCTTGCGGCGGTGTTCGTCATGGTCATCATCCGGGCATCCGGCGCGCAGCAGACCATTCGTGAAACAGGATGACCTGACCCATGGAAGGCACCGTATGATCTTAATGGAAAATGTCACGGTTCGCGCGGGCAAATTTGTCCTTGAGAACCTTTCGATCTCCATACGACAGGGCAGTCACGCCGTTTTGATGGGCAAGACCGGGAGCGGCAAGACCACGATTCTGGAGGCGGTCTGCGGACTGAAACCCGTTGTTGCGGGCCGCATCCTGCTTCATTCAAGAGATGTCACGTCTCTCAAACCAGCGGGGCGCGGCATCGGCTACGTGCCTCAGGATGGGGCGCTTTTCCCGTTTCTAACCGTGAGAGAGCACCTCGAGTTCGCGCTTCTGATCCGGCGATGGAATCGGAGCGATATTGAAGCGCGTGTGATCGAGCTCGCCACTCTCCTGAGGCTGGAAAAACTCCTCCAAAGATCCGTTCGTGGCCTCAGCGGCGGCGAACGCCAACGCGTCGCCCTCGGACGCGCCTTGGCGAATCATCCAGAGACCCTCTGCCTGGATGAGCCTCTCAGCGCTCTGGACGATGAGACCCGAGCCGAGATGTGCGAGGTGCTGGGCGCCGTGCGTGATCGCACGGGCGTTTCCATCCTGCACGTGACTCACAGCCTCTCCGAGGCCAAAACCCTAGCGGACCAGATCTTCGTCCTCCGCGACGGCGTCATCCATGAACAAAACCCGACTGGATAGGTCTCCATTACCAGCGAAGTCGACGGGCTCCTGCTGCATTCGGGGCACGGCCAGCAGTGCGCCTCCGAATCAGGATTGGGACAGCGGGTAGCCCCTGTCGGAACCTCCCTGTTGAGGACTTTTTCGCGTGCATCCCAGGATGCGCCCCAG
>CANLCA010000407.1 GCA_947487925.1 Verrucomicrobiales bacterium
CTCGGCTGACCAGGAAGTGTCCAAGGCCATCGCCCTGAAGTCACCAGCGGTGCCCAACATGGACCCACGCTTCACGATCGAGCAGACTAACATCATCTCCCTGGAGAGTTTGGCAGTTTCCACCAACATCCCAAACTTTCTGGGGACTGAAGGCACCGCCGAAACTGGTGCCCGGCTTGTTTCATTGGAAACCGCACTTTCGATCGCCGTGGTCCACAGCCGAATCTACCAAAGCCGTAAGGAGAGGGTTTATCTTGAAGCGCTGGACCTCACCCTATCTCGCCACCAATTCACTCCACTTTTTTCGAGCGGAGCGGGCGCCAGTTACGAAGTGGGCACAGTCGAAGCCCTTGAAGCTCGACTCGATCCAGTCACTGGAAAACTGGTTCCCTTGTTGAGCGACAACCTCGTGGAACGTAGCAGCGTGCGCGCCAATGGATCCGTCAACGCCGGCTGGCTCATCCGGGATGTCGGGCGCATCAGCACGGCTTTTACGACGGATTTTTTTCGGTTCCTGAGAGGAGGCCCAGGAACGATCGCTTCCTCTCAACTCGGCGCCACGTTCCTCCGACCCCTGTGGCGCAACGCCGGGTTCAAGTCGGAGATGGAAAACCTGACCCTAGCGGAGCGGAATCTGCTCTATGCCCTGCGCGACTTCACGCGCTTCAGAAAACAATTTTCGGTCGATATCGCAGCAGCTTATTACAGGGTCTTACAGAGCCGCGATACGGCGAGGAACACCTACGTCGGCTTTCAGAATTTCAAAACGAGCGCGGAAAGGACCCGTGCATTGGTCAAGGAAAACCGAGTTAAGCTGGCGGAGTTGGGCCGGCTGGAACAACAGGAATTGTCCCAGGAAACTCTCTGGATCGCGGCGATCAGAAATTACAAGCTCGCCCTCGACAACTTCAAAATCATGCTTGGACTCTCGACGGACTCAAATGTTTTGTTGGACGACCAAGACTTGGCGCGCTTGGGCATTGCACACCCAGCCATCACGATGGAGGACGCCCTTGAAGTGGCCCTGGCGACCAGGCTCGACCTGCAGAACCTCCGGCAACAGCATGAGGATGCTGACCGGGCAATTCGTTTGGCGTCAAGCCGCCTGAAACCGCAGGTGGATCTTGTGGCCACGGCCGGGTTCGACAGCAAGCAGGAAAACTCGGCGCGCCTCCCTATACCGGATATCAACCGCTACCATTGGAGCGCCGGTCTGAACCTCGATCCCGGCCTCGATCGCAAAGCTGAACGCAACAACTACAGAAGCGCTCTGATCCGACGCGAGCAATCAGCCCGGGCACTCTCAGAAGCCCAGGACACTACGAAGCTGCAAGTGCGGGAAGACCTGCGCACCCTGGACCAGGATAAGAGAAGCTACGAAAACAGCGAGCTGGGCGTGAAACTCGCTGCCCGGCGTGTTGAAGAACAAAACCTCCTGGCCGAGCTGGGCCGGGGACGGGCGCAAGACCAAGTGGACGCGCAAAATGACCTCACAGCCGCCAAAAACCAGCGAACACAGGCGCTCGTCGAACACACTATAGCCCGCCTGCGGTTCTGGGAACACCTTGGCATCCTCTTCATCAAGGAAAGCGGCCAGTGGCGCGAAATCCCCGAATCAACCGACTTCAAGAAACCTTAGACCCATGTCAAAACGCACCCTGTGGCAACTGGCGGCTGTTCTCGGGATTCTCCTCGTGGGAGGCGTGCTGCTCAAGACTAGAGCCAAACCCATCGACGTCGGCACGACCTTCCTCGCCCGTCGCGGACCGCTTGATATCACGGTGCTGGAAGGAGGCGGCATCGAGTCCGAAGAAAAGGGCGAAATCAAGTGTGAAGTCAAAGGGGGCCAAGGCATCAAAATCCTCAAGATCGTGGAGGAGGGGTATCAGGTCAGCGAACAAGATGTGAAGACCAACAAGGTGCTCGTGTTGCTCGATTCATCCGACCTACGTACCAAAATCTTGACGCAAGAGATCGCATTCGGATCGACGGCCGCATCACTGATCGATGCGCAGCAGGCCTACGACATCCAGTCAAATCAGAACTTAAGCGACGTCAAAGCCGCCGAGCAGAAAGCATCCTTCGCCCGCATGGACTTCGACAAATACCTGGGCGATCGGGCGGCAGATGAGATCCTGGCCGAATTGAACCTCCGGGTCGGGATCGCCGAGACGCTCGCATCGCGAACAAATGCCGCCCAGGCGATAGGATCCGAACAGACTTCCTCAACTCTCAGGGCGGCGGCACCGAGAACCAACGCGACAGCCTTCCCCACCAACCCGGCAACCTCAGTCGCTGCACCTTCGTCGGAAGGGTTAGTGTCTATCGATTTCTCGAGGTACGCGGACATCAACCTGCTGGGTGATGGTGAGGCAAAACAGAAGCTGCGCGAGCTGCAGGACACGGTCCAAATTGCTCAAAAGGAGCTCCAGCAGGCTCAATCCACTCTTGAGGGGACAAAGCGACTCTTCGAGAAGGACTTCGTGACCAAGATTGAGCTGGAACGGGACCAATTGGCTTACGAAAACACGGTGCTGAAGGTAAAAAAAACCGACACCGCCTTAAATCTGTTTGCAAAGTATGAGTTCCGGAAAGCGGCCCAGGAATTTCTTTCCAAATACACCGAGTCCTTAAGGGAGCTGGATCGCACACGGAAAGGGTCCATCTCGAAACTGGCACAGGCAGACGCCAAGCTGAAGTCAGCCCAGGCGCGGTCCGCAGTCGAGGAAACGCAGCTCACAGAACTGAAGGAGCAGCTCGGCAAATGCGTGATCAAGGCTTCCAAACCCGGTTTAGTGGTTTATGGATCGGGGGGCGAAGCCCGGTATTGGAGGGACGAAGAGCAGATCCGCGAAGGTGCCAGCGTGAGAGAGGGGCAAACCGTCCTGACAATCCCGGACATGAGAAAAATGTGCATCAAAGTCAGGATCCATGAGTCCTACATCAAGAAGATTCTGAAAGGGCAACACGCGCGCATCACACCAGACTCATTTCCTGAAAGAAAACTGGAAGGCAGGGTGGCTCAGGTGGGAGTTCTGCCCGACTCTGAGAATTCCTGGTTGAATCCTGATATGAAGGTCTATCGCACGACCATCTCAATCGATGGCCATCACGATTGGATCCGGCCTGGGATGAGCACAAAGGTGCAAATTGTGGTGAACCAGCTGCCGGACGTTATCTACGTCCCGATTCAGGCGGTGAGTCCGCTTGACGACAAGAGGGTCTGCTACGTGGTGGAGGGGGACCAAATTGAACAACGTGTCGTCGAGGTGGGCGAGTTCAACGACGAATTCATCGAGATAAAAAAGGGTATCCAAGAAAAGGACCGGGTTTCTTTGCGCTCGCCCTCAGGGCTCGAAGAGAAGGCGGGAGGGCGAGGTGGGAAAAAAGCGCCGGCTGCCAAAGAGACCCCAAAACAGGAGAACAGGGTCGTTTCGGCGGCGGGCTCAGGGGCCAGCCAATCCAAATAGTGCGGGAATAGGGCATTGGTTTTTGAGTATGGTTGAACGTTCGACTTCCTCGACCCGGTCGGAAGGCGGCCCCTCCGTGTTGGCGACCACTCCGCGATCCATGCTTCCAACCCGGTTGCTGCGCGTGATTCAGCTCGGGCTGCGCAGCCTCTGGCTGCACCGGCTACGCTCTTTGCTGACTGTGTTGGGGATCGTTTTTGGTGTGTGCTCCGTCATTGCCATGCTCGCGATAGGCGAGGGCGCCAGTTTCGCTGCGCAGGAACAAATCAAGAGCCTCGGGAGCCAGAACATCATTCTGCGAAGCGTGAAACCGCCCCAAGAGCAAAAAGTCACACAGCAAAGCAGACAATTCCTGATGAACTACGGGCTCACTTACGCCGATATCCGCGCGATCCAGGCAACCATTCCCGGGGTACTTGTCGTGGTGCCGGGCCGAATTCTCCAGGATTTCGTCTGGAATATCACACGACGGGTCGACTCCGAAATCGTCGGCACCGTCCCTTGGTATCCTCAAATGAGGAATCACCGAGTGGCGATA
>CANLCA010000408.1 GCA_947487925.1 Verrucomicrobiales bacterium
GTGCAGCCAACGCTGGGCGATCGAGAGTTGCCATCCTCCCGCCTCCAAATAACTATTGCCTAGTGCACCCAAACTGGGCGCTCCACATCGGGCGCCCACTCAGCCCTGGCCGAGGGCCGCGCTCTTGAACCCCCAAATGCCCATTAAAACGGTCATCATTGTGAGGACGATTTTCAAAGGAGAGTAGAGGATGGGTTTCATAGGCTTGGCAATAATTGCGCTCTCTTATGACACAAAAGAGTCGACTTCAAACAACGTTGTGGCGAGATGGTGTTGGACAGGGGTAGGAGGTCTGCGCTCGTTGGCGGAGCGGACAATCAATTTTTATCGGCAACGATCCACGAGGAATTGCCGGATGGATAAAGCTGGAAAAAGCAGCTGAGAAACCACTGATCTTCGCTAATCATCACTAATACAACAAGGCGTTGAAAAGTAACGATCTGGACACCGGTTCATTGTATGGGTGAGGTGCTCAGTCAGCGTAGCTTCTTCACCATTAGTGTCTATTAGCAAAAATTAGTGGTTCAACTTCCGTTTTTAGGTCTAATCCTGTGATTTGGTTTTTATCCGCGTAGATCAGCGTTTATCTGCGGTTCCTTTGTCTCAACTGCCGTTCTACTCAAACCTGGCTTCCGACAGATCAATTTTGTAGATCATGCCGAGATCATACCCGATCGCATAGAGATCACCCTGCCGGTCCTGTCCGAATGCTACCAGCTTGGCGGGGCTTGTTCCGATCTCACGGATGTCCTGCAGGAGCCGGTTTCGTTGGGTGATTCCCCAAAGGCGTTTGGACTCGAAATCCCCACAGATGTAAACGCCGTTGAACGTGGATTTCGGATCGGTCCTGAAGACAAAACCACCGGTCACCGACGTTCCGTGTCGACGGCGAAGCGACACGATAGGAGGGACATAAGCCATCTGTTCTCTCCGATGACGCGTTGAATGAAGTTCGAATCCTTCGTAAACATTCCAGCCATGGTTCTCACCGGCACGAACAATTCCCACTTCCTCGAACCGATCCTGGCCGACGTCGGCAACCCACAATTCGCGAGTGGTCGGGTCGAAACTGAAGCGCCACGGCTGCCGTAGTCCATAGGCAAAGATTTCGCGGCGCACCGAGGGATCTGGATGGCGCACGAATGGGTTATCCGCTGGTATGGCATAGGCGAGCCCTGGTTCGGTTTGGTCGACATCAATCCGCAGCAACTTGCCCGCAAGTGAGTGCAGATCCTGGCCGTGCCCGAGGGGGTCCCCTTGCGGCCCTGCATCGCCCATCCCGATGTAAAGGTAGCCGTCGGGTCCGAACATGATTCCGCCGCCGTGATGAACCTCCGTGGTCACCTCGATCTTGAGCACTCGACGGGGCGGGGTCCCTGAGTCCGCGCGCATGTCCGACTGAACCAGACGTTCGGCGATAATCATGGAGCGTTGGTTTCCCTCCTTGAATTCGTGCATGAGATAGTACTTCCGGGTGTCACGGAATCGTGGGTGAAAGGCGACGCCCAGCAAGCCCTCCGTCTCCGTCACGAAGACCTCTGGGCGCACGTTGGCAAACAGGGTTTTCCGATCTCCGTCGGCCCGCTTTTCCAGCAGCCAGAGAACCGCATTGGTTTGCTCTGCCACCACGAAGTGTCCGGCGAGTGCGGGGTGCTCACCGAACCAGACCGGGTGATCAAATCGAAGTGACGGATCGTGGAAGGCGCGGAGAGTTACGGGTCGTGACAGTCTTTGAATGGTGGCTGGCGTTCCCGCTTCGTTCGCGAGGCGCATTTCGGGCTGTTTCAGGCTTTCCAGATACGCGATGAGATCGGCGAACTCCTCCAGGGATAGCGCGGACTGAAGTCCTGAAGGCATGATGGAGATTGGACTCGTGCGTTGTCCTTGAATCATTGAACGCGGCACACGATTTGTGACGTTTCCGACTCCTGCCAGGACCAGCTCCGTATCGGAGATCGATTTGAGGACGCCCTCGATCTGCTCGCCTGACTTAGTTTCCACGACAGTCGTGCTGTAACCCATCATGATCGTGGCCGATGGTTCCAGGACCGAACGAATCAGATCTTCCCGGGAATACTTGTCGCCGGCGGCGTAAAGATCAGGCCCTGTCCTGCCGCCCTTACCATCGGTCGAATGGCACTGCAGGCACAGGGTCCGCGGGTCGCTGAACAACGTGCGTCCACGATCCGGAACCCCTTCATGGCGCATGGCGTGTTCCTGATACTCGCGCAGTGGCCGTTCCTTGGCGGGCGATTTGACGTCCGCGGCATGGACCAGGCAACACACTGCCCAGGGAAGCGGTGCCGCTCTGAGCAGGGAGAGCCACCAATCAGCTAAGCCACTTGGACGCGTTTGCATGCCTGGAAGTTTGTGGAATGGTTATGGGTTAGAGCTTCACGGGGCGAGGTGTTCCCAAGCAGATCCGGAAGCCGTCGCGGGAATCGGAGTAGGTGGGACCTTGAAGTCCGAGACGGACGGCACAACGTGCATTTCCAGGCACATCAAAATAGTTGCCACCGCGGCATACCGGTCGAGGATTCGTCGCCACAAAATGGGCTTCTTCGTGCCCTCCTTTCGGATCGAAGTGATCGAGGACGATTTCCCACACTCCACCGCACATGTCTGCCAGGCCAAAGCCATTCCGGCCCCGCTCTCGGTAATGGTCTACAGGTGACACAAAAGCAAAGCCATCGCTCCAGGGAGCGTTCGCCAAAGGCCAAACCCGGTTCCTCCCAGGGAGGAAATCGACGGCGGATATGTTGAATCTGCCTTCGCCATCGCTGAGTTCATTGCCCCACCAGAAGTAGAGGCTTTCTTTGCTGCCACCCCGGCAACCGTACTCCCACTCCGCTTCGGTCGGTAATCGAAATTCCAAAGCCTCTGGCAGCCGAGCCGCTTGACGTTCTCTCCGGGTCAACCAGTCGCAAAAGGCTCGACCGTCATTCCAGCTGACGCACACCACCGGATGACTGTCCCTCAGAGGAAAACCAAAGTTCGGATCTCGCCAACTCTTGCCTGGCATCGGCTTCCAGGGATGAACCACCTGGGTTGTCAGGTGATAGCCGTCCCACTCTGGATCAAAGCATTGGGCGTGGCCGCCCGGTTTTTCTGCGTCGCTCACATACCCGGTGTCTTCGACGAATCGCCGAAACTGTCCCACACTGACCTCGGTGCGACTCATCCAGAATCGATTCTTCACCCTCATTGGACGTGGTTCGACGCCTTCATACGACTCGCGCTCCGTGCCGGGTGTCGCTCCGCCCTCGATACCTGTAGCCCAAGCGCGCTCGGCGGAAGTGCTGCCCATCATGAATTCGCCGGGCGGGATGTTCATCAGCTCCATCGAGATGCGCCCGCCCAGGTCGATCACCATCGGCTTGTCGGCTGCCGCAAACGATGGACCGGTCCAAAGCGTCGGGCTGAGCAGAAGCCCAGCCAGGATCTTCCGAATCAAGGATGCATTGAATCTCATCGGGTGCAGGGTGATGTGCGTGAGGGATGGGGAACGGCGGTTCGAGGGAGAAATGGGTGGCCGTGTTTCAGCCCCGACGAATCTCCGAACCTTTGAATCGTATCGTGATGCGATAGACCTTCTTCTCTCGGCAGGTGATGAGGCCGGTGTGGAGGTTGATCTTTTCTGGAACATCGATTCGGTGCAGATCGATGAGTGCGTGGTAGCCTCGTTCGGAGAAGACATCGATCAACATCGCGAGTGCTTGCGGGTCACTGAGTAAGCTGTCCTCAGAATTCACGGTGGCCACGCCAGAGATCGAGTGGCGGAGCACGATCGGCATGATCTTGTGTTTGATGAATTCGACAACTTTTGCCAGAATCTCGGGTTGCTCGAACTCGTATTCATCCAGACGTCGAACGAGATCTTGTCGCGCATGAATGATGATGTCGCGGGCGAGCGGTAGATGCCGCAGACGGTCGAATGTCCGCGGATCCAGTTCGAGGGAGCTTTGGTACTGAAGTTCTTTGGTGATGTTCTCCTCGACCTCA
>CANLCA010000409.1 GCA_947487925.1 Verrucomicrobiales bacterium
CTCGAGATCTTTGCCCCCACGCAAAAGCCCCAACAGCAATTCCCGAGCCCCCCTGTCACGACGTTCGCTCAGAAGCCTCTGCGCCGTCCGTCTTTGCCAGGCATTGGGGTGAGCCAACGCCTTCACCAGGGCGGCGGAGCTGGATTTCTCAAGATCCAGACCCTGTGGATGCGACGCCATCTTCTTTCCGTGTTCCTTCCCCGTGTAAACAACCCGCCAAATGCGCCCGCGTTCCCGGTCCACCCCCTCCGGATCTGCGTTCGCGTTTTGATAACAAGGATACTTGTCATACCAATCCATTAACCACACCGCTCCATCCGGTCCCACCTGCGTGCTCACCGGGCGAAACCATCCGTCGTTGGCTCGGACAAAATCCTTCAAGAAAGAGGCCTTGAAAGAGGCCCCGTTCCGTGTCAACCGATCTTGGTGCACCGCGTTATCGTGGATGTTTCCCATCAAGATCGTGCCCTTGTATTCCTCGGGATACTGGTCTCCTTGATAAACTTGAACACCCGCGTAGGCCGCCATCAAATGCTTGTGATCCACGATCGACGGCAGGAGCTCGTATGCGTACGGATGAGCCGGGCTTCCCGCCTGGCGCACATACAGACCGCCGGCCGCCGTATGAAACAAATGATCGATCACGCAAGCGCTCACGAACGCGTTGCCTTCCCGGTCAAAGTCGACACCCCACGGATTGCTTGTCCCATCCGCAAACACCTCAAAACGCTTCGTTCGCGGATGAAAACGCGCCACCGCCGCGTTCATGGTCACTCCTTCCCCTTTCGGTTCCTCGGCGCGCTTCACCTTGGAATGAGTGAACACCCCGTGCGTCATGTAGAGCCAGCCGTCCGGTCCCCACGTGAACCCGTTCAAAAGCTCGTGCCGATCTTCCAGCCCAAACCCGTTCATGAGGACAGTCCGCTTGTCCGCCACGTCATCCCCATCGGTGTCTTGCAAAAACAGCAACTCGGGTGCCTGCCCCACGTAGGCGCCGCCGTCCCCCAGCAAAATACCCGTGGCCAGGTTCAAGCCATCCGCAAAGACGGTGACTTTGTCTGAACGCCCGTCGTTGTCGGTATCCTCGAAAATCTTGACACGGTCACGCGGCTTGGTTCCAACGGCCGCCCCCAGTGGATATTCATACAACTCCACCACCCAGAGCCGCCCCCGCCCGTCCCAAGTCATCGCAACGGGGTTCACCACATCGGGTTCCGCCGCGAACAATCGGACCTCAAACCCATCTGGAACTTGGAACTTCTTTTGGGATTCCGCAGGTGACAACGCCGGTGTGGCTGCGGGAGCATGCTTCCCCGTCAACTGACGGCCAGCGCCTGCGACGAAGCTGGTTGAAACCAGGGTGATCACCAACACAAGGATACGCTTCCAAACGATCATAAAAGCTGGGTGTAAGACGAATTAATAGGACCTTGGAGGACTTCACGATGACGGTCAATCGGCGTTTTTCGCCGCATTCGCTGTTTGCTGCGCACTCTCCGCCACCCCCCCCTCATCCAATCAACAGCCGTCCAGTTCACCCGCTCCACACATCCGATCCTTGGCGGTGGCACGGCCGCCGCTCCAAACCTCACTGGGTGCCTCGGATTCCTTCCACGTGGGTCAACAATTCGCGATGATTCACCTTGCCGGTCCCAAGCTTGGGAATTTCATGGACCACTACGATCTCCCGAGGGACACAAAGGTTGGGCAACCCCTTCGCCCTGACCGCCGCGCGCACCTCGTCCATCGTCAGCCGAGGTTCGTTTGTGGCTACAAGCAACACCTCTCCTTTGGCGTCGTCAGGCTGGCTCAGCACCGCCGTCTGACAATGCAGCCCATACTGCGGGAATGCCCCAGCGAGCGCATCCTCCACCGCTGTCAGGCTCACCATCTCCCCACTCACCTTGGCGAATCGTTTGAGTCGGCCTTGGATGAACAGGAAACCATCCTCGTCCACTGTCACGATGTCGCCCGTGTCATACCAGCCATGAAGCGCCTGGAACTTCAAGTTCGCGTCTTCATTGAGATAACCCCGCATCACATTCGGCCCCCGCAAAAACAGACGGCCCCCTTCCGCCACGCCCTCGACGGGTTCGAGTCGATGCTCCATTCCAGGAAGCAGCCTCCCGACCGACCCATACCTTGGCATCAACGGCGTGTTCACGCTCACACAAGGCGCGCATTCGGTCGCGCCATACCCTTCCAGTATGCGGACCCCGAACACTCTCGACCACGTGGACGCGGTGCTTTCTTGCAGTTTCTCCGCTGCGGCAAAAAGATAGCGCATGCTGCGAAAATCGTAGGATTGTGCCTTGCGGGAATACCCGTTCAAAAAAGTGTTAGTGCTCAGGAAAATCGTGCAGTTTCGATCATAAACGGCCGCAGGAACAACCCGGTAGTGCAGCGGTGACGGATACAAGAACACGTAGAGCCCCCGAACAAGCGGGAGAAAAGTGCCGACAGTCAGCCCGAAAGAATGAAAGAGCGGCAGCGCGTTGAACAGTCTGTCGCGATCCTCCAGATCGGTCACCGACAGAATTTGACGGATGTTCGCGAGGATGTTCCCGTGGGTTAATTCCACCCCCTTAGGCACACCCTCCGAACCACTGGTAAACAGGACCACAGCTGTTTGATCAGAACGGAGTCCGACACCTCTGTCTGAGGCGCGCGGAAAGGCCAGGGACGCAGAAGCACGCAGCAATGAAAGAACCCGGTCCATCGAAGTAATCCCCAGATCCTCGAGGTAAATCAGCCGCATTCCAGCGTGCTCTAAAGGGCTCACGTCAATCCTGGCTTTTGTCAAAAAGACTCGGGATGTCACAATATGTTTCAAACCGGCGAGCCGCGCGCAAGCGATCATCACGGCTGTTCCGGAGGAAAAATTGATCACCGACGGGGTCTTACCAAGACGCCATAGCGCCAGGATCACGACTGGGGTTGCAGCAATGTTCGGCATCAGCACGCCGACACGCTCCGCCCCGCGAACCAGGGGGATCAGCTTCGCCGAAACCGCCTCGCTCGCCGCAACCAGACGCCGATAGGTCAATGATTTGCGGGTCGCGTCCTCCAGGATGAGGTCCCCGGGACGACGGTGCGCGGCCTCGTCGATCGCTTCGAGGAGGTTTTGGGGACCCAGTTCTGATTCCACCTGAAATTGTTGCCCCACCATCTGATCACGAACCCAGTTGGTGAGCTTAGCGCGCGCCTTGGCCGCGCGCATCTCCCCCATGATCGGGGCTTGGATGGCTGCTCCAAAGTGCGCCGTGACCTTGGGAAACCACCGACGCCATCCGGGCTGCCTCGATGCCAGCAAGCGGTTGGCCCCCCTCAAATAACAGGGGATCACCTTCGCCCTGGTTTTGAGCAGCAGGAAGCCCGTTCCGTCGTAGATCTTCATCAGAGATCCCGTGAAGCTGATTTGGCCCTCGGCGAAAAGCACCAACCGCCCCCCTTTGCCAAGATATGCAGCCATGTGTTTGGCGCTGTAAGGCGATGCGGGATCGACCGGAAAAGTGCGCCCGTTCACCATCATCCGCTTGTGCACCCAAGAGGTTTCAGCGGTCGTGCTCGACGTCACAAATTTCCAATCGTCATCCAGGCAGACACCCAGAAACAGCCAGTCGAGCCAGGAGACGTGATTGGGCAGCAGCAACACTGGACCCGGCGTGTCGAGCACTCGCGTGTTGTATGCTTCAAACCGGCAGAAAAGCCGGACCAAAAGTCTTAACAAAGTTTTCATGGAAAGCAGAAGAGGCAATCGACGCGGTCAGGCCGGGTCTTTTCGTTCTGGAAATTGGAGCCACGCAACCGCAACGATGACAAACGCCGCGAGCCCTAGAAAAATCGCGGGCGCCGAAGCCGACAATCGGGTGGTGCTGAGGACCACCACGAGGCCCCCAAGGCTCATGGCGAGATTCTCCAGAAAGTTCTGAACAGCGATGGTCTTTCCCAGCTTCGAAGCAGGACTCTCCGCCTGCAACGCCGCGTTCAGGGGAATC
>CANLCA010000410.1 GCA_947487925.1 Verrucomicrobiales bacterium
TGCCTTTGCGGAGGAACTTGACGTTGGTGACGAAGAGGTCATCCCCGACCAGTTGGATCTTGTCCCCGAGCTTCTCAGTGAGTGTTTTCCAGGTTGCCCAATCATTCTCAGCGCAGCCGTCCTCGATGCTGATGATCGGGTATTTTTCCGTGAGTTCTGCGTAAAAAGCCACGAGCTCATCCCCGGTTAACTTCCTGCCTGAACTCTTTTTGAAGATGTATTGACCGGTCTTGGCGTCGTAGAATTCTGAAGACGCCACATCCAATGCCAGGAAGATCTGTTTGCCAGACTTGTACCCCGCATCTTTGGTTGCCTGTAGGATCGCTTCCACGGCGGCTTCCGCGCTGACCAATTTAGGCGCAAACCCCCCTTCGTCACCGACCGCCGTCGAAAGCCCCCTTTTCTTGAGAACCCCCTTGAGGGCATGAAAGATTTCGGTGATCGCCCGCAGCGCCTCAGAATAGGAATCAAACCCTTTGGGAACGATCATGAATTCCTGGAAATCAATGGGCGCATCGGAGTGCGCTCCGCCGTTGATAACATTCGCCATGGGGACCGGTAAAACTTTGGAGTTGGGTCCGCCGAGGTATTTGAATAAGGGCAGCCCGCAGCTCGCGGCAGCGGCTTTTGCGTTCGCCAGAGAGACAGCCAAAATCGCGTTTGCACCAAGCTTGGATTTGGTTTCGGTGCCGTCCAAACTGAGCATCGCGCTGTCCACCCCCAGTTGATCTACCGAGTCCATGCCCCTCAGCACGGGCAGGATCTTTTGAGTCACGTTGGCCACCGCCTTGCAAACACCCTTGCCCAGGAAACGCCCCTTCACACCGTCGCGGAGCTCGAGCGCCTCATGTTCTCCAGTGCTCGCTCCCGAAGGAACTGCCGCCCGCTCCAGGATCCCGTTCTCCAGAATCACGTCCACCTCCACGGTCGGGTTCCCACGGGAATCAAGGATCTCTCGGGCTTTGATGTCGCTGATGATGCTCATATATAAAATTACTCAGTTTCGCAAACGGCACGCATCTTAGAAGTGAGCCATCCTCAGTCAAGTCCTCCTCGCAGTATGAACGGGAGAGTGGCTCGGGTCGATGTCTGGCTGCCGGGGACTGGGAGTCAGGACTTGGACAACTCATTCGAAGACTTTCTATTCCAGGCGCTGCCGCCAAATCGCCCAAGATCCCAGGAACAACCCCGTCCTGCTCCTGTTCCGAAAATCTGAATCCATCAGACAGCGAACACAACCAAAAGCATGAGCAAGAATGGAGCGGGGCCCGTCTTGCATGGCAATGTTAAGCGCCTACACTCAGGTCCATGCGATCGTTTGAGTTCTGCCTGCTCGGAACCGTGACACTTGCCTTCGGTCTCCTGCTCCCTTCCGACTCTCACGGGGCTTCCGCGGATCCATTCGCCTTGACTATTCGGTCGACCCCCTGGCAGTCGCCCGCTGATGAGCAAAAATCGTTTCATCTGCCCCCGGGGTTTGAGATCCAGCTTGTCGCCGCTGAACCAGACATCAACAAACCCATGAATCTGGCCTTCGACGCGAAGGGGCGTCTATGGGTTTCGACGTCGATGGAGTACCCGGAGCCTGTTTCCACCAACAACCTGGGACGGGATCGCATCATGATCTTCGAGGATCTCGGGGCTGATGGTCGAGCGCGCAAAGTCACCCAGTTTGCAGGGGGATTGAACATCCCCATCGGCCTTTATCCTTTCCAAAGTCGAAACGCTGACGGTTCAACCACTTGGAAGGCTGTCGCCTGGTCCATTCCTCATATCTGGCTATTCGAGGATACCGACGGGGATGGGAGGTCGGACAGGCAGGAAACGCTTTACTCGAACTTTGATCACACGCGCGACACGCATGGGAATCAGGCGAGCTTCCGACGCGGATTCGATGGCTGGCTTTACTGCACGCACGGTTACAACAACGATTCGCACGTGAAAGGCCGGGATGGGAACGAGGTTCATCTGAATTCGGGCAACACCTACCGCGTCCGCCTCGACGGCTCTCGCATCGAGCATTACACCCACGGTCAAGTCAACCCCTTCGGTCTCGCGTTCGACGCGTTTGGAAACCTTTTCGCCTCCGATTGCCACAGCGAACCCCTCTACCAGCTTCTCGCAGGCGGCTATTACCCGAGCTTTGGCAAACCGCACGACGGCCTGGGCTTCGCGCCCAAGATGATGGAAAACAAACGCGGTTCAACCGCGATCGACGGGATCTCTCTCTACGCCGACACCCTTTGGCCCGAAGAATTCCGCGGGAACCTTTTTGTGGGGGACGTCATGACCAGCAGGATCTATCGTGATGGCATTGTCGAAGAAGGCTCCACGCGTCGGGCGCGTGGCCTGCCTGATCTTGTCACCTCCGACGATCCATGGTTTCGCCCGGTGGACACTCAACTGGGTCCGGACGGTGCGCTCTACATCGCTGACTTTTATAATCGCATCATTGGCCATTACGAGGTTCCGTTCACCCATCCAGGGCGAGACCGCAGCAGCGGTCGCATCTGGCGGGTGGTTTTTCGTGGGACAGACCGACGAAACAAGCCTGGAGATCTGCACGACCTCTCGAAGGCTTCGGTGAAAGATCTGGTCGCCGAATTGGCGCGGCCAAACCTTATTCGTCGCCGCCTCGCCTCGGACGAGCTCACTGACCGGCTGGGAAAAGACTCGATCGCGGTCTTGAGAAAAACCATTGCAAATCCCGTGAACTCTTTCCAACACGTGCATGGACTTTGGGTCCTGCGGCGTCTTGGGGCGCTGGATGAATCCGCCCTATCGGCCGCAGCCCGGGACAACGACCGTCTGGTCCGAACCCACGCGATGCGTTTGCTGGCAGCCATGCCTGAATTCCGAGCGCCTCACCGCGCATTGGCAATCACCGGCCTCGCCGACAGAGACGCTCTGGTGCGGCGCTGCGCCGCCGAAGCGCTCGGGAATCATCCCGAGTATGAAAACATAACACTCCTGCTGGACCTGGTGCAGCGCGTGCCCCTGTCAGACACGCATCTTCTTTATGTCGCGCGTCAGGCCCTACGGGATCAGCTTATCCCTGAGGTGAACCTTCGGCGACTCACCTCAGCACAGCTCGATCCCAAGGAGCGTGCGATCATTGCTGATCTCTCACTCAGCGTGAAGACCGCGGCCGCAGGCACATTTCTCATCCAACAACTGGCCGCGGCCAACATCAGCAGGACAAACTCGACGCAAACACCCGAATTCCTCAGACACGCCGCACGCTATGCTGCCACAAACGAACTTTCTCAGCTCACCGCGTTCGCCAGCGGTCCCATTCCTGAAGGTTCCGGCCCCCCGTTGTTCCAGGAGCTGGGTAGGCAATTCGCGCTTTTCAAATCCCTCGACACGGGGCTGCAGCAGCGAGGATGGCCACTTCCCGAGAGCGCTCAAACCTGGGGTGGCAAGCTTGTGCGGACCTTTTTTAAAACCTACAAACCCTCGCGCGAGTGGAGAGCTTTCCCGCACCACTCGGAACCGACCGAAACCCCCTGGGATACCGAGCCCCGAGTGTGCAGCGATGGCAGGAGTCGTCAGCTCATGTCCAGCTTTCCGTATGGCGACGAGCTCACAGGAGTGTTGCGCTCCCAGCCATTTGAAATCCCGGGGAGGCTCGAGTTCTGGCTCTGCGGTCACGACGGATTCCCCGACAATCCGCCTCAGCACCTCAACCGCATCCGCCTCTGCGAGCATCCCTCGGGGCAAGTGCTCGCCGAAACGTTCGCACCAAGGGACAATGCCGCCCATCGCATCGCGTGGAGCCTTCACGAACACCGTGGCAAAAAGGCCTATGTTGAAGCCATCGACGGCGACGATTCCAACGAGTACGCGTGGATTGCGTTTGGCGATTTTCAGCCCATGCCACCGCAACTCCGCCCCTCCGAATTCACCCCACGGCAAACGCTGGAATGGATGAAGCCGGCGGCTGAAATCGCGGTTCGCACGCA
>CANLCA010000411.1 GCA_947487925.1 Verrucomicrobiales bacterium
GTTTGTGGATTTGACGACGTGATGGGCGCCGTGGAGGGGGAGGTGGTTTTCGTTGCGAGCGCCGGGGCTTCGGCGGTTGCTGTTTTGGCCGGGGTCGTCCCTGTTCCCGCAGCTGCCTTGGCTTTGGCGGCGGCATCCGCGGCCGCCTTCGCATCGGCCTTGGCCTTCTCGGCCGCCAGATTAGCATCCACCACGGCGGCGTCTGTTGGATGGATCTTTTGAAAATGCCGATTGGATTTAGAAAGTTCCTTCTTGTGAACCAAGAGACCCTCAAACCGGTCGAAGCGGCTCATCTCGAAGTCCACGTCCATCTTGATGGCATCGAAGGGACAGACCTCGACGCAAATTTGACAGCTCATGCACACGGAAATATCGATGTCAAAAACCTTCGGCTGGAACTGCATTTTGCCGGCAAAATCGGGTTTCTTGGTTGTGTCCTTGACGATGAGGATGCATTGAGGGGGGCACTCTTTTTCACAGATCTGGCAGGCCACACATCGGAGGCCTTTTTCGGCGTCCTCACCGTCGAACACCAGGAATGGGAAAGAGCGGGCCGCCTCTTTCACAGGGACACGCTCTTCGGGGTACTGGACGGTGGTCAGCCGGTCGGCCTCGAAATAACTACCGACAAAATTTCGCGCAGTTTCCGCCATTCCTTTGATGAGTCCAGTTCCCAGCATGATTTGAAGGCTCTTGGAGGATTGAGTAACGCGATTACCGATCGACTTCTCCCAGGACGATATCGATGCTTCCGAGGATAATCACGGAATCCGCGACGGTCTGACCCAGGCACATGTCCTCGAGCACCGTCAAATTGATGAGGCTCGGGGGGCGGACTCGATAGCGGTGAGGGTTGGGGCTTCCGTCGCTGATGACGTAGAACCCCAATTCTCCTTTGGGGCTTTCGATGCGGCCATAGGCTTCTCCCGCCTTGGGCTTAAAGCCGCGTATCTTCGCTTTGGGATCCATGATTGGGCCAGGGGGGATATCACGAATGGCTTGTCTCAGGATGGCCAGCGACTCGTGCATTTCGAGAACCCGGATCATATAGCGATCGTAAACATCGCCATGATCCCCCAGTGGAACACGAAAAGCAAAGCGATCGTAGATGCCGTATTTGTCGACCTTGCGTATGTCGTAGTTGACTCCGCTGGCCCTGAGGACCGGCCCTGTGATGCTGGCGTTGATGGCCAATTCGCGAGGGAGGACGCCGACACCTTGTGTTCGCGCAGCCAGAATTTCGTTCCCGGAGATCAGCCGGTCAAATTCCTCGAGGAATCGAGGAAAACGATCCACCACTCTTGACGCTTGCTCCAGCCATCCCGCGGGCAGGTCTACGCGGCAGCCGCCAAAGCGCATGTAATTGCACATCATTCGCGCTCCCGTGAGGGATTCGAAGAGGTCCAGAATGGCTTCGCGTTCTCGAAAAGCATACATCAGCGGGGTGCCGCTGGCGCCCATGTCTTGGAGGAGAAAGCCGATCAGGCACACATGGTTCTGCAGTCGTGTCAATTCGGCGGTGATCACCCGAATATACTCGGCCCGTTCCGGGGCTTGGAGGCCCGCCAGCTTCTCGATGGTCAGGGCGTAGGCCCAGTTGTTTGTCAGGGAGCAAAAATAGTCCAGCCGATCGGTGTAGGGCATGGATCCGAGATAGGTCGAGTTCTCAGCGATTTTTTCATGGTTCCGATGCAGGTAACCAAAGACAGGTTTGAGCTTCACGATGCGTTCCCCATCGAGGACCACGTCCATGCGAAACACACCATGCGTCGAAGGATGCTGCGGTCCCATCGAGACTTCCAGCAAATCCCCTCCCTCGACGGCCGGGCGTCGTTCAACCCTGAAAGCGGGTTCGGTCTGGGCTTCTAACTGGAGGTGGCTTGTCGACATTGCGGAGGGTGTGGCGGCTCGTGTCTAGGGGATGCGTGGTTTTCAGATTCGGCTTTTCAACTCAGGTCCTCAACGCTACCGCGCAGGAATCGTAAGCTTTAGCTTTTGTCAGCACTTCATCATGCGCTGTGGGCTCGAATTCATAATCGTCTGGCTCCACATAATCCTTGCGCATCGGGTGGTCTTCGAATGTCTCCCACATCAACAGCCGCCGGAGGTCTGGATGGCCCTCAAAACGAACGCCGTACAAGTCGAAGACTTCCCTTTCCTGAAGCTCCGCACCACGCCAGACCGGGGTCAAGGAAGGGAGGTGGACACCGTCGACCCGGTTCTCGGTCCGCATCCGGAAGATCAACGGCCCGTGCTGGAGTTCCATGGAATAAAGGTGGTAGACAACCTCCAGAAACCCAGGTTTTCGTGTTTCCACAGTTTCCTCGATCTCTTTCTCCACACCATCAACGTTCCGTTTGGTTTTGATTTTTTGCTTCGTCACGGTGTCGGGCCAGTCGACGCCGGTAAGGTTGGACAGGAAATCCATTCGGAGAAGGGAGTCCGACTTAAAGAACTCGGCAACCCGCCTGCCGTCTTTCCTGGAGACCAGCAGGGAGGTCTGGCTGGAAGGGGCGTCGTTTGGCATTAAACTGACCTCGGAGCCCGGGAAGGTCGAGTTGATGCGAGCGATCAGTTGTTCAAGAGGTTCCATGGGGGTTCTTTGGAAAGATCCGAATGGGTTCATGATCCACGGATAATTTTCGGAGGGCTCCAAAGCGCGGGGTTCTTCCCTGGCGTCAGATCATGGGCACCAAAGGCTGGGATTGGGAACTCACTCGGCTCCGACTCCTTCAGATGCCGTGGGGATGACGGTCCAGTGAGCCGTTGTTGGTCGATCCGTTTCTGCAGGGTCATGAACGCGTGAAGCAAGGCCTCGGGGCGTGGGGGGCAACCAGGGATATGCACATCGACGGGAATATACCGGTCGATGCCTTTGAGAACGTTGTAGCCCTGCTTGAAGGGGCCTCCGGAGATGGCGCAGGCCCCCATGGCGATGACGTATTTCGGCTCCGGCATCTGGTTGTAGAGCCGGACCACTTGGGGCGCCATCTTTTTGGTTACCGTTCCGGCGACGATCATCAAATCCGCCTGTCTTGGGGAAGGTCGAAAAACTTCGGCGCCGAACCGAGCGAGATCGAAGCGGGCCATGGAGGCGGCAATCATTTCGATCGCGCAGCAGGCGAGGCCGAATTGCAGAGGCCAAATGGAGTTTTTCCGGCCCCAGTTGTAGAGGCCCTCCAGCGTGGTTGTAAAAATGCCTTGCCGACTTAATTCGCGGCGCAATCCCTCATCCATCATACGTCGGTTACTTCCATCTTAGAAGTCCTGTCATCCAAGCCCATGCGAGACCCTCCACCAGTAGCAGCAGGAAGAGGATCATTGCCGCAAACCCTCCAAAACTGAGTTCAGGAAAGACGGCGGCAAAGGGAAGGAGGAACAAGGTCTCGACGTCAAAAACCAAAAATATTATACCGTAAATGTAGTACTCAGGACGAAATTGGATCCAAGCGTCACCTTTGGACTCCAGGCCGCATTCGTAGGTGGCATTTTTGCTTGCGCCAGGTTTTTTGGGGGAAAATTTCAAAACCCAGAGGCGTGCGAGGAATAGGGGGGCGACTGTGAAAAGAATCGCAACGATCAAAAACACCACCAAGAAAAAGAAGGGGCTGTAGGGGGTATTCATCGTGGCGGTTTCTCGGTTAAACCAAGAGGGCTCAGGCTAACAACGGATACTGAGATCGTCAAGGGCAGGACGGTTAGCGCACGGGTTCTAGAAGTTCGTCAGAGTCCTCTAGTTGTTTCGAGGGTCGAGTTGTTTGACGAGCCCCACCGATTCGGCAATGTCTTGAAACTCCTCGCTGCTCACCGTGTTCAAGCACTTTCCCTTCGCCTGGAGTTTCTCATTAATCTTGACGGCCTTTTCAGTCATGCCCTCATGAGTTTCTTGGGAGCCGCCGATCAGCGCGAAATTGGGACCGGTGGTCACTCGTTTGTGCCCGTCGGAGTCCAGTCCAACA
>CANLCA010000412.1 GCA_947487925.1 Verrucomicrobiales bacterium
CTCAACATACGGAACATCAACCGCGTGGTCGGCACCATCCTTGGAAGCGAGGTGACCCGCCGTTTCGGTGTGGACGGTCTTCCTGAGGACACCATCGAACTCAATTTCAAAGGTTCCGCAGGCCAAAGCCTCGGCGCTTTTGTTCCGCCAGGCATCACCATCAAGCTCGAAGGGGATGCGAATGATTACGTTGGAAAAGGGCTTTCCGGCGGCAAGATCATCGTTGCTCCCCCGCTGTCGGCCACTTTCGTGGCCGAGGAAAACATCATCATCGGCAACGTGGCCTTCTATGGTGCGACTTCTGGCCAAGCCTACATCGGTGGAATGGCCGGAGAACGATTCTGCGTACGCAACAGCGGGGTCAACGCCGTCGTGGAAGCAGTAGGCGACCACGGCTGTGAATACATGACGGGCGGCAAAGTCGTAGTGTTAGGCTCAACCGGGCGCAATTTCGCGGCCGGCATGTCCGGAGGGATCGCTTACATCCTCGATGAATCCGGCCAGTTTCCGCGTCATTGCAACCTGCAGATGGTGGCCTTGGAGAGACTGGATGATCCCGAGGAAATTGAGGAGCTCCGGCAGATGATAAAACGACACGCGAACACAACCCGCAGTCAAAAGGCCTGGAAAGTGCTCGCGCTGTGGGAAGAAATGGTGCCGAAGTTTGTCAGGGTCATGCCCAAAGATTACAAGAGGGTACTCCGGTCTTTGAAGAGAGTTGTCGAGGCCGGACTCACCGGCGAAGACGCTATCATGGCTGCGTTCGAGGAAAACTCGCGTGACGCCGCCCGCGTCGGAGGGGGCTGATCCAAGACCCTCACACCAATCAGCAAATAAAGAGACCCCTAATCTGAGCCACCATGGGAAAGCCTACTGGATTCATCGATTACCTCCGGGAATTGCCTCTAGACAGGTCTGCTCAAGAGCGCATCAAAGACTGGCAAGAATTCCACCTGCACCTTGATGAAGCCAAGCTTCGCGAGCAAGGTGCCCGATGCATGGACTGCGGAATCCCTTTCTGCCACAGCGGGAATCTGCTGAGCGGGATGGCTTCCGGATGCCCCATCAACAACCTCATTCCCGAGTGGAACGATCTGGTCTATCGGGGCCTCTGGCGCGAGGCTCTCGACCGACTCCACAAGACCAATAATTTCCCCGAGTTCACGGGCCGTGTTTGCCCGGCCCCTTGCGAGGGATCCTGTGTCCTGGGGTTGAACAACCCCCCGGTCACCATCAAGAACATCGAGTCTTCCATCGCTGATAGAGGTTGGGATGAAGGCTGGATCACGGTCGAAGCCCCAGCGATCAGGACCGGGAAAAAAGTGGCTGTGGTTGGCTCGGGTCCCGCAGGCCTGTCCGCTGCTGCCCAATTGAATAAGGCGGGGCACGTCGTCACGGTGTTTGAACGCGCTGATCGCGTTGGAGGCTTGTTGATGTACGGGATCCCCAACATGAAGCTCGACAAGTCTCTCGTGCAACGGCGTGTTGACCTCCTATCCAAAGAGGGCGTCACCTTTCTGACCAACACCGAGGTGGGCAAACATTATCCCTCACAACGCCTGTTGAAGGAGTTCGACGCGGTCGTCCTTTGCACAGGCGCGACGAAGCCCCGCGATCTCCCCATAGAGGGGCGAGACCTTCGAGGGATCCATTTTGCGATGGAGTTCCTCCAGGCCAACACCAAGAGTCTGCTCGATGGCCGGGCCGGTTCGGATTTTATCTCCGCTGAAGGCAGGGACGTGGTGATCATCGGAGGAGGTGATACCGGCACCGATTGCGTGGGCACATCCATGCGGCATGGTTGCAACTCCCTGCTTCAAGTCGAGATCCTTCCGAAACCTCCGCTGGATCGCGCCAAGGATAATCCCTGGCCCGAGTGGCCGAAAGTGTACAAAATGGATTACGGCCAGGAGGAAGCCGCGGCGAAATTCGGTGCGGACCCTCGCATCTATCTGACGACGGCAAAAGGATTTGAGAGCGACGATCAGGGGCGGGTCAAAGCCATTCGCTTAGTGCAGATCGAGTGGAAGAAAAACGAAAAAGGCCAGTTTTTCCCCCAAGAGATGCCTGGCACTGAACGTGTCCACAACACCCAGTTGGTCTTGCTGGCGATGGGTTTCCTGGGGCCTGATCAAGCCCTGTTGGAGCAACTCGGCGTTGAACGCGATGCCCGTTCAAACGCGAAGGCTGACCATGGCAGCTATGGGACAAACCTTCAGGGCGTGTTTGCCGCTGGGGATGCTCGTCGGGGACAGAGTCTGGTTGTCTGGGCCTTCAATGAGGGCCGAGGGGCAGCGCGCGAATGCGATCGTTACTTGATGGGCTCAACCAATCTTCCCTGATCCCTTCGGGCCTCAATCCCTTCTTTCTCAAAGCGCGCAGGCTGAGCGAATCGTGTCGTTTCGCCAGCCGAACTCCGGAGTCATCCAACACTAGTGGACAGTGATAGAATGCTGGGATTCTCAGGCCGAGAGCCCGATACAAAAGAATCTGCCTTGCGGTGGACGTCAAGAGATCGGCCCCGCGAACCACTTCGCTGATCGACATCCTTGCGTCGTCGACCACAACAGCGAGTTGATAAGAAGGGATCCAGTCATGACGCCAGACCACGAAATCCCCAAACTCCACACCCGCCCTATTGGCTTGTGGCCCATGGAATCCGTCCATGAACGTCACTGTCTCACCTTCGGGCACTCGAAAGCGCCACTGCACCCGGCGTCCTCGTAGGGCCAGGACTTCCGCCCATCGAAATGGTTGAGCAGACCGAGGGTGGCAAGTCCCCGGATAAACCGGCTCTTCATCGCCCCAATTCGGTGCCAACACTGACCTCATGACATCCTGGCGGGAACAAGTACAGGGAAAGATCCGGCCAGATTCGGCCAGTGTTCGCAGAGCCGTCTCATAGTAACCCGCACACGCGCTCTGGGAGTAAGGGGCGCAGGGTCCTCCCTTATCTGGCCCCTCGCCCCAGCGGATGCCGAACCAACTGAGGTCCTCTATCATGGCGTCGACAAACTCACTCCGACATCGGGCAAAATCGAGATCTTCATTGCGCAAGACGAGTCGTCCACGGTGCTTCGCGCACCGTTCTTGCGCAGTCCAAAAGGTTCGGGCATGACCCAGATGGAGGAGCCCTGTTGGAGAAGGCGCCAAGCGTCCTCGATAAGCTGTGCCATCCGTTTCGCTCATGTCTGGTTGAACCTTAAAACAGTCGTTGAACGTGGTGAAAAGTTACAAAGGCTTGAATGAGTAATGCATGACGAAGAACGAGGCATTTCCTTTACGGATCTGGCGAGTGATTCGGAATCATTTTATCGCCAAGACCTTGAGCAGATTCGTCACGGGCAACGTCCGTTTTGAGGTTGAATAACCAGTCATCAGTGATCCGTCAAACGGGCTTCAGTGGCTCGGAAATTCTGATGATCGAAAGCGCTCTTCCTGTGGCTCCGTCCACCTCGATCAGCGCTCCTTGCAGCCGGATGCCTTCCTTGGCCACGGCAAATCGTTGGGGCTGGCTCGTGAGGAATCTGCGGATCACCGGCTCGATCTCACGACCCAAGACACTCGTGTGGGGCCCAGTGAAACCCGCATCACACAAAAAGGCCGTGCCACCCGGGAAAATCTGTTCGTCGGCAGTTTGGACGTGGGTGTGCGTACCCACAACGGCTGTGACCTGTCCATCCAACATCCTCGCCATCGCGATCTTTTCGGACGTTGCCTCGGCATGGATGTCGACAATGATCACTGACGCATGGGGCTTCAACTTATCCACCTCCATCTGGACCGCAAGGAATGGGTTTTCCAAGGATGGCATGAACGTGCGTCCCTGCACATTGATGACGCCCACGGGGGCGCATCCGCTTTTTTGCAGCAACATGCTCCCCTGCCCAGGTGTGCCTCGAGGATAGTTTGCCGGACGCACAATACGGGTCTCCTCATCCAAG
>CANLCA010000413.1 GCA_947487925.1 Verrucomicrobiales bacterium
GCGAATAAAGCAACGGTAGTTCCACGTTCTCCACGGCGGAGGTCCGGGACAACAGATTAAATCCTTGGAACACAAAACCAATTTTCTCGTTTCGCAAATCAGCCAGGTCATCCCGCCCCAACTCGCCGATATCCACACCGTCCAGCAGGTATTTGCCGCCGCTTGGACGATCCAGGCACCCGATCGTGTTCATCATCGTGGATTTACCCGAGCCGCTGGCCCCCATGATCGCCACGAATTCGCCCGGCATCACCGCAAGCGTCACGCCCCGGACTGCACGCACTTCGATCTCCCCAGTTTGATAGGTCCTGATGAAATGATCGAGCTGAATGATGGGTTGCATCCGGGAATTTGAGGGAGTCGGTTTTGAATCCGCAATGGAAGCGGCTGAGTGATCAACGCGAACGCGTGCTTCCCCCGCCAGGACGCCCTCCGAAAGGGCCACCAAACGGGCTGCTACCACCCATCTGCGAGCCGCCAGGAGTTGTCGTCAGGTTCAAGCCCGTCGCGACAAGATCTCCTTCCTGGAGGCCGCTCAGGATCTCGGTGTAGGAGCCGTCGGTGACCCCCGCCTTGACAGTCACCGGTTTCAAAACAGCCGGTTTACCTTCGACACCAGTTCCCTTTTCAACCACGTAGACAGTCCGTGTCACGGGGCCGTCCTGGGAGGCTCTCGGGCCCCCGCCTTGTCGGCCGAATCCCCCTCCACCTCCTTCGCCCCCACCTCCGCCCCGGGATCGCATCCGTTCACGCATCCGCTCCCGGTCTTCCGGGGACATGCTTTCGAATCGTTTACGCATTTCTTCACGGTTTCCGCCCATGCCTCCTTCCCCTGAAGAGGATGAAACCGATGCCACCGTTGTGTTGCTCTCGCTGACCGAGGTCTTCATCGCGAGGTTCGTCTTGGAAGCCAGGCTGTTGGTGGACTTCGCCAACTCGGGCGGTTTGAACCGCAGCGCGGCATTAGCCAGTCTCAGAACCCCCGGCTTCTGCGCCGTGACAACTGAAGCGTTCGCGGTCATACCAGGTCGCAACCTGAGGTCCGCGTTGTTGACCTCCACCACCGTCGTATAATAAACCACATTTTGATTGGTGGTCGGAGCATAGCGCACCTGTTTGACCAAACCTTGAAACTGCCTCGACGGAAAGGCGTCCACGTTGAAATTGACCTTCTGGCCCACGTCCACGCCTCCGATGTCCGTTTCCGAAATCATGGCTTCAATCTGCATCTTCGAAAGGTCGTTCGCGATCAGGAACAGGGTGGGCGTGCTAAAACTGGCAGCCACGGTTTGACCCACGTCCACGTTTCGGGAGATCACCACACCGTTGATCGGGGCGTAAATGGTGGTCCGCGAAAGATCCACCTTGGTCTTGTTCACAGAAGCTTGTCGGGTCTTCACAATGGCTTCCGACTGGTGGAGCTGAGCCGCCGCCCGCTCGTGCTCAGCGGGGGAAATAAGCTCGCTATGCCGCAAAGATCCGCTCCGTTTGTAGTTGAGTTGCTCCATCTCTAACCCGGCCATAGCGTTGGCAAGCTCCGCCTCAGCCTGCGTGACGTTCTGCTGATAAGTGGAGGGATCGATCTGGGCGATCACCTGCCCGTTGGTCACCACCGAGTTGTAGTCCACGTGCATCTCCTGGATGATCCCAGAAATCTGGCTGCCCACCTGCACAGTTTTGACTGGGCTGATCTGCCCGTTTGCGGTGACCGACTGAACGATGTCACCCAGGGTCACGGCGGCCGTCTTGTAATCGACGGGTTTGTCCTGGGAACGCCTGTTCTTATACCACCACCCGCCGCCGCCGCCGCCGAGGAGGATCACAGCGAGGGCCCATTTCCACATTCCAGAACTCTTCTTCGATGCCATAAATAAAAGATGCCTTGCTGCAAAGTAGTGTCGTGCGGGAACTCCAACCTCTAGCGTCCGCCCGATTCGTCCCGAGCCCGCGGCGTCGGTCGTGCGAATTTGCGAAAGGAAGCTTCTCGTTTCGACTCAAACTCCTTCAATAAAAGACGTTGTTCTTCCCGGAGAAGAGGCTCGATCTTTCGGTTGCAACGCCGCATAAGCTCGCAAACTCGCCCAAAAGTATCGCCATGAGCCGCACAAATTTCTGCGCTCGTTTGCTCAACAAGCGGCCTCACTTTCGCCACCTGCCCTGGATCGAGACGAAGCTCACGAGTCAGACGCTCCACGGCGTGGGCCGTCATGGAGCCCGGATCTGGTGGGCGAAAGGCAGTCTTCCTGCCCGTGGTGAAGCCCAACCCGGCCCCAGCCAAGAAGCCGGCAACAAACACGGCGGCCAGAGCCAGGGTTGCCTTGCCTTTGATCATCGAAATCATATGAGCACCTCAACGCAGTGCGACAAATTGAACCACCATCCCGGAAAACTCCCACTCATCCGCGGAGGATGCAGGATTTTGCGCTAGGCTGGCCATCACCATAACGAAGGCCAACCCCATCGCTACCACCACGCCACGCCGAAACAACCAAGTCAAATCCGCCGATTCATCCCCTGCTCTGATTCCATTCCACGCCGACATCACACGCATCTCCAAACCATAGGAGGGTAATCCGATATCCCTTTCCCAGGAGCTCGACGCCGATCGAAACAGGCGATCCAACGAATCCATTTTTTTATTCATCTCTTTTTCTCCGACAAAAGGTGATCCAGCCGTTTGCGCAACTTGGCCCGAGCTCGAAAAGCTCTCACTTTCACCAAGGCTACGTTCCATCCCGTCAACTGCGACACTTCCGACACGCTCCGGCCTTCCATGTGGAGCAAACTCACCACCAACCGGTCCGCAGGACTCAAGAAACCCAACAACTGAACGACTAGATCACTTGAACCCACCGAGTGCCATGCCGGGAGTTCCCCGGAAGTCATCGCCAGCGCGGTGATTGCATTTTCTTCTTCCTCGGACAGATCCGCCAGTCGGAGCTCTGGCCGAACCCGCTCTTTCTCTATCTGGGAAAGGCAAGCGTTGACCGCAATCCGCGAAACCCAATGTTCCAAGGGTACTTTCCCTGAATACTGGTCCAATTTCACGAATACTTTCATGAACACTGTCTGAACCAGATCCTCCTCATCCGTGCGCCGAGGCAGGTGCGACCGGACCAATCGCAACACAAACGAATGCAACCTGTGAAAGAGCTGTCGAGCCGCTTCCTCATCCCCGCCGCGCACACGCTGCACACATTCGGTGTAGTCCCAGCTCGACGCCAGATCGTCCAGGGGCTCAGGCACATTTTTCTCTGTAATCAAGACTGTTTCCACTGGGTCCGGTTACAGTTCTTTGTTACGGAAGGCGTAGAGTCGCGCTCCTGATCTGATAAAGATTGTTCCATGAGCCACCGCTGGCGTTGCCATCACCTCTGTCCCCAATTCGTTGCGACTCACAACCTCCATCGCATCCCCTGCCTTCACCACCACCACCACCCCGGACTGGGCGATCACATAAACAAAATCACCCACGGCCACCGGAGATGCGTAGTAATCCCCCACAACACCTAACCTCTCGTCCAAATACAAGGGCTTCCCTGTCGACGCCTCATAGCAGCTCAGCATGCCCCCGCTTCGGACCGTGTAAAGACGCCCCCTGTGGAACAATGGCGAAGCCACATACGGCAAGCTCCGCGTCGTTTTCCAGGCGACATGGCTCTTCGTGATGTCCCCCGATCCCCCCGACCTCACAGCAAATAATGAATTCTCCGCCCGGGCAAACATGCGTGCCATCTCAGCCCACTCCACAGGCGTTACCAGGCCATCTTTGTTCAGGTCCATCTGGGTAAACCTATCACGGACAGGACCTTTCGGGATTTCTTCAGCCGTCAGCAAACCGTCGCGGTTGGCGTCATGCGCCGAGGCGAATTCGGCGAATTCCGGCATCTCGATCCGCGCGCCGCTGTCCCCACCCAGATTCCAACTCGCGCTGAAAAGTAAC
>CANLCA010000414.1 GCA_947487925.1 Verrucomicrobiales bacterium
ATGGTCGCGAGGTGGAGTTCAGTGGCGACCCGCGGATGGCCAACGCGGCGGTTGTGGATGGGTTGGAGGACGCGGCGGAGTGGATCCGTCGGGATGCGTTCATCGAGCCAACTGGCAGCAAGGGATCGCATGAGCCCATCTGAAGATTAGAGATTCTGAACGATGAAGACCTTGGGGATTATTCCTGCCCGTTATGCTTCCACCCGGTTCCCAGGCAAGCCGTTGGTCATGATCGCCGGCAAGCCGCTGATTCAGTGGGTCGTGGAACGTTGTCGACTGGCAAAAACACTTTCTGATGTCATCGTCGCCACGGACGACGATCGGATCAGAGAAGTCGCAGGAGTGTTTTGTGCTGTGGAGATGACGCGATCTGACCACCCGAGTGGCTCCGACCGCATTGCAGAAGTGGCCGCAAGGCGCGGCTGCGACGCGGTTGTCAATATCCAGGGTGACGAGCCTTTGATCGACCCTGCCGCGATCGACGCTGTGGCGAGCGCTTTGAGCCGGGACCCTATGTCCACGGCGGCGACCCGTATTCGGGATCTGCGAGAGTACGAGGATCCGAATGTCGTCAAAGTCGTTGTCAACCAGCGGGGTCAGGCTCTATATTTTTCCAGGCGCACGATTCCGTATCTGCGGGACTTGGCGAATCGTCCTACCGGGGAGCAACTGGCGGCTTTTCCGTTTCTGAAACACCTTGGAATCTACGGTTATCGGCGGGCGACATTGTTGGAGTTGGTGGGGTATCCGGTTTCGCCCCTGGAGCAGTCTGAGCGGCTGGAACAGCTGAGGGCCTTGGACAACGGGATCTCGATCGGTGTTGTCGAGGTGGAGTCGGACAGCGTGGGAGTGGATGTTCCTGGGGACGTGGCGCGTGCGGAGTTCAGGTTGAGGCATTTGGGGTTGGCAACATTATGAAATACATTTTTGTGACCGGCGGCGTGGTGAGTTCTTTGGGGAAAGGCCTCACAGCGGCTGCGCTGGGGACGTTGCTTGAGAGTCGTGGGTTAAAGGTGGCGATTCAAAAGTTTGATCCCTACCTGAACGTGGACCCTGGCACCATGAGTCCTTATCAACACGGGGAGGTGTACGTTCTTGACGACGGCGCGGAGACGGATCTTGACTTGGGCCATTACGAGCGGTTTACGAACACCAAGCTCACTCGTTTCAACAATCTCACGAGCGGCCAGGTTTATAAGACGGTCCTGGACAAGGAGCGTCGCGGGGAGTACCTCGGCAAGACGGTTCAGGTGATCCCTCATGTCACCGATGAAATCCAGAAACGGATCTATGAGGTTGCCCAGCAATCGAAGGCGGATGTGGTGATTACTGAGATTGGAGGCACCACCGGCGATATCGAAGGATTGCCCTTTTTGGAAGCGATCCGTGAGTTCGCCTTAGACGCGGGTTACAACAACACACTTTTCTTGCATGTCACCTATGTGCCTTTCATCAAGGCCGCGGGTGAGCTGAAGACTAAGCCTACGCAGCAATCGGTCGCGAAACTTCGGGAAATCGGCATTGTGCCACACATTTTGGTCTGCCGCTGCGAGCGGTCGCTCACAGAGGAATTGCGCAAGAAGATCTCTTTGTTTTGCAACGTTCCTTACGAGGCAGTGATCGAGGAAAAGGACGTGGATCACAGCATTTACGAAGTCCCGCTGATGCTGCAGCGCGAGCGGATGGACGATTTGGTTTGTCGGCTGTTGCATTTGGAAACGCGACCCGCCCAGATGGCACCTTGGCAGGAGATCATTCGCAAGCTTATCGCCCCCCAGCACCGTGTCCGCATTGCCGTGGTCGGCAAATACATCGAACTCCACGATGCCTACAAGTCGGTTTATGAGGCGATCATCCATGGCGGCATCGCGAACGATTGCGGAGTGCAAATCGAGAAGGTTGAGGCCGAGCAGATTGAGAAAGAGGACGCCCTCAAGCTGCTCAGCGGAATCGGGGGTATCCTTGTTCCCGGCGGTTTTGGGGAGAGAGGGACGGAGGGTAAGATTTTAGCCGCCCAATATGCCCGCGAGAAAAAGATACCTTACCTGGGCCTTTGCTTGGGAATGCAGATCGCGACGATTGAATTTGCGCGGAACGTTCTGGGGCTTAAAGGAGCCCATTCAGCGGAGTTCGACCCGGCCACGCCACACCCGGTCATCGCGTTGATGGACGAGCAGAAGAATGTGACCACGATGGGAGGAACCATGCGATTAGGTGCCCAGGGCTGTCACCTGACGCCTGGAACCAAGGCTGAGGCGCTTTATGGGACGTCGGTAGTGAGCGAGCGGCACCGGCATCGGTACGAGTTTAACAGCGCCTACCGGGCCCAGTTTGAGCAGGCTGGATTTATTTTTTCCGGCAACACCACTGATGGGAAGCTCGCGGAACTGATCGAGCTGCGCGATCACCCTTTCTTCCTGGCATGCCAGTTTCATCCTGAATTCCAGAGCAAACCCAACACGCCTCACCCGTTGTTTCAAGGCTTCATCGCCGCAAGCTACAAACATTCGCATCAGAAGGCGATTTAGGTGAGCTACGGCGAGGCCATCGAATACCTTCGGGGATTGGGTCTGTACGGAGCCAGGCTAGGCCTGGAGAACGCCATCAGGCTGGCGCACTTCGCTGGCGATCCCCACAAGAACTTGAGGTTCATCCACGTGGCTGGCACCAATGGAAAAGG
The DNA here is from genome assembly GCA_947487925.1 of Verrucomicrobiales bacterium. Taxonomy (GTDB): domain Bacteria; phylum Verrucomicrobiota; class Verrucomicrobiia; order Limisphaerales; family F1-80-MAGS106; genus F1-80-MAGS106. The sequence continues at coordinate 2,681 of CANLCA010000414.1, forward strand.
GTCCACGTGTGCCATGCTCGAGAGCATCTATCGCCACGCCGGACTCAAAGTAGGGCTGTTTACATCTCCCCATCTCGTCTCGTTTTCCGAGAGAATGCAGATCGATCGTGTTCCGATTGGACGTGCTGAAGTGGCGGATTTGGTCTGCCGCCTGCGGGATTGGATTTCGCAGGGCTGGAATTCGCCGACCGCCCCTGCGGATTTGGAGCATCCCCCGACGTTCTTTGAGGCCGTCACCATCATGGCATTGGTCTATTTCGCAGAACAACGGTGTGACCTGGTGATCTGGGAGACGGGTTTGGGAGGGCGACTCGATGCGACCAACATTGTCACTCCGATGGCCAGCGTGGTGACCAATGTTCAATGGGATCATCAGGAATGGCTTGGCGCCACGCTGAAGGAGATCGCTTTTGAAAAAGCGGGAATCATCAAGGACCGCGTGCCTGTTTTCACCGCCACGAGCGAACAGGAAGCTTTGGACGTCATTCGACGCGTCGCTTTTGAAAAGAACGCCCCCCTGACGGAGGTGAACGAAAGGGAGCTGCCGCGACTAGGTCTGGATGCGATATCCTTGCCTTTGGCGGGGGCTCATCAACAACTCAATGCGGCCCTCGCGATCTCCGTTGTCCTTGGCTTGGAGGCCTGCTTGCCTGTGTCGAGGACCATCCTTTTCGAGAGTTTAGCCCGCGTTGTATGGCGAGGTCGATTCGAGGTGTTTGAGCGCCCTGACGGAGGAACCTTGGTGGTCGATGGCGCCCACAATCCCGGCGGCGCCGCTGCGTTTTGCGAAGCTCTCAGAGCCCGGTATCCTTTGGGGGATGTTTGCTTGATTTTCGGGGTCTTTGCCGACAAGGATTGGCGTTCCATGATCCGATCGTTCGCCGCTCTGCCGCACCGGGTTGTGTTGGTCCCAATCCAAAGTGAGCGTAGCGCGCGCACGGAGGATTTGAAAAGTGTGTGGTCTGAGGTGAACCCCGACGCCAACATCCAATTGGTAACGGGACTCCGGGAGGCGCTTGAAGTCACTTCAAACGAACCCCTGACCGTTGTTGTGGGCTCGCTGTACTTGGCCGGCGAATGCATCGGTCTGCTGAGCGGCTCCTCCATCGGCGAATCGCACATCGAGGAAATCACCCTCAACGAATCAGGGAAGAGGGGGATAGCGGTCAGTGATCAGCGTGAAAACGGAAGTTGAACCACTAATTTTGGCTAATAGACACTAATGCTGAAGAAGTTAAGCTGACTGAGCATCTCACCCACACA
>CANLCA010000415.1 GCA_947487925.1 Verrucomicrobiales bacterium
CCGCAGGGTGGTCGAGTTCAATGCGCTGCTTTTCACCGAAGCGCTTAAAGTTCTCAATCTCGACGTAATGTAAGAGGCGCATAGCTTTTCCGGGAATTGACTTGGCTGCTGGGAATACGATCACGCCTTCGCGCGAACCACTTCTTCCTTGTCCACGAATTCTAACAGCCTCGCTTCACTGTGTTTTTTCAACATCACGGGTGCGGTCGGACCCTGTTCGGCGGTGTGTTGGGGAAGGTCTGCGGTGATTTTCATGTTCCAAGAATGCGTGTTTTTGCGCCGTTGGCCAGAACGAATCCGGCACCGACTCTGACGTCAAGCCCCTCGGAAGATTTTAAGAGATCGTCGCTGATGGCGAGATCCAGAAGAGAAGATGGGGCGTGGCGGGCATTGGTTGTTGAGATGTCACTCACCACGTCGCTTCCGAACCGAAGTCCGGCCACTTCGTTTGCCAGGCGGATGATCGTCGGCACATTGCTGAGGTTGTAGGCCCTCAGCCATCCGCCGGGCATCGCCGTCAAGAATGCCCACGTTCACCGTCCTCAACCGCTCGGGCAAAGGCGAATACGAGCGGCGACAGTTGAATTCGCAGATTGCTCTGGTTTCAATGTTCGCTATAACCAGCGGCCATGTTAAAGCAACTGACGGACTGGTATTCCAACGTGCTGGATGAATGGGGCTATTGGGCGGTCGCACTTCTGATGGCCGCCGAAAGCACGGTGCTGCCCATCCCCAGCGAGGTCATCATCCCACCCGCCTCCTACAAGGCTTGGAGCGGAAATGGATTGGAACTCCTTGGCACTCGTTACACCGGCTGGACGGCGCAAATCATCCTCGTCATCGCCGGTGCTGTCGGGTCCTGGGTGGGCGCGGCGTTGATGTATTGGGTAGCGCGCTGGGCAGGACGGCCGCTCGTCCTGCGGTATGGAAAATACTTTTTCATCTCGGCCGAGAAAATCGAAGGCGCGGAACGCTGGGCGGGGCACTACGGCGCGTTTGGGATTTTTGCCTCGCGCCTGCTTCCCGTGGTGCGGCATCTGATTGGCATTCCGGCGGGAATTGTCCGGATGAGCTTCTGGAAATACTCACTCTACACCCTGGTCGGAGCTGGCTTTTGGAGCGCGGTGTTATGCTGGCTGGGGGTGCAAGTGGGCGGCCAGATCAACAAAGGCGAAATGCATAAAGTCACTTTCTGGCTCGGGGGCTTTCTGTTGGTGGTGGGCGGGCTGTATTACTTCTTTGTGCACCGGCAAATGAAGCGACGCGAACCCACATCGCTTTAAATTAAACCATCACCCGCAGCGGTTTGCCCTAGTGGACAAAATCAGACGGCAGCCTCACAATGTCGAAAACTGAACGTCATCTATGACTCCTAACTCACAACCTAAGCAGGCTGGTTTCATTCTTTCTGCGGCGATCCCTCCAGTTATCGACCCCACGCCTATCTTCGAAATCTTTCGCGGTAGCTACGGCACGGAGCTGCTCGCAGCCGCCGTGACTCATTTCAATGTCTTTGGCCAGCTTGCTGACGGCCCTTTAGGATTCGACGCCCTGCGCCACGCACTACGGCTGGCCGAGCGGCCTGCGATTGTGATGTTGACCGCGCTGCGTTCGTTCGGGCTATTGATCAAGGATGGCCAGGATCGCTTCGATCTTTCGCCGCTCGCGCGCGAGCATTTGGTTCCGGGAGGCATCTTCGACGTGAGCGATTACATCGGGCTGGCTGCCAAGTCGCCAGGCGTTCAGCTCATGATTGAGCGGCTGGAAACGAACCGACCCGCTGGTTTCAAGCCAAACGAATCGGGAGCTGCGTTCATTTACCGCGAGGGGATGGAGTCCGCGATGGAAAAGGAAGCCAGCGCCCGTGCGCTTACGTTGGCACTCGCAGGACGCGCCAAAAATGTCGCCCCGCTCTTGGCCGATCGTGTTCCTCTGGAAGAGGCGCAACTGTTGCTGGATGTTGCCGGAGGGACGGGCATCTACAGCGTGGCATGTTTGCAGAAATATCCTCGACTGCGCGCGATCGTTTGGGATCGGCCCGAAGTTCTGAAAGTTGCCGCTGAATTTGCCGCGGCAGGTGGTGTGTCAGATCGATTGGAATGTCGGCCGGGCGATATGTTTACTGACCCGATGCCTGTGGGTGCGGACGTCATATTGCTCTCCAATGTTCTCCACGACTGGGACGTGGCCGAATGCTCCGCTTTGGTGAAACGCTGCGCGATGGCGTTGCCCGTCGGCGGACGCCTGTTAATCCACGATGTTTTTCTGAACGACGCTCTGGATGGTCCGCTCCCCGTCGCTCTGTATTCTGCCGCCTTGTTTAGCGTCACGGAAGGACGAGCTTATAGCGCCGCAGAATACCGCGAATGGATGTCGAGGGCCGCACTCTTCACCGCAGAGGTCATTCCCACCTTGATACACTGCGGTGTCCTTTCCGGGACAAGGCAGCGTTCTTAAAGCTTGCGTACTCCTGCGTCCGAAGCTTCCGCGGGGCGCATCTCTGAATGAGGACAGCCTCAAAAAATCCCAACGGGATTTCGTCCCAAAGCCCAGGGTTGTCCACCCTCCGCAGTAGCTTCGAGGTCGGCTTCACTCTGGGGGGTCCGCTGCTACGGAGGACGGGCGAGGCACGAGCTACCCTGGGAAAACGTCGGCCACGAGCTCAACCCCAACGGGGTTACGCCTCCCTTTCGATCTGGGATGGGCGCGGCAACGTTCGTCCTCGATGGACTTTCGTTCGCTGGCCGCAACCCCGTGCTGCGCGGCGGAATCCCGTTGGGATTCTTCAGACCGGCCAACGACAGGGCAGAGGAAAATTGGCGCTACGACCGCCAAGCGCCTGTCCTCATTCGGCGATGCGCCGGCAAGGAACTCCGGTCACACGGAAGTATTGACTCGCTAAGATATTTTCGCCGGGGTTATTTTCGTCGCCATGACCACGTCGCTGCGCACCGCGTTCGGCTTTGCTCTGTTTGTTTCGGCGATGCTTTTGGTCGCAGACGTTGTGGCTCAGTCCGACCCCAAGGCAGTCAGGCCGGCACACGATCCACCGGACATCCCGTTCCGTCGCGCGCCGATGGGTCTCTCAAGCCGCAGCATCGTGGTCTCTCTTTCAACGAACCTGCACCTCGCATTCGACGCGAAGCTCCTCCGCACGCACACCGTCTGGGAAGGTCCACCGCTCAATCTCTACGGCCCGCCTTTCAACGGCACCGCCACGCGGTTCATCTGCGACGTCACCGGCCGCCTGCTCTGGGGAAACCTGCCGGTCACACCATGGAAATTCGCTCGCCCGGGCAGTAGCGGCCTCGAACCGGCGAACACTCGATTTCTTGGCATGAGCACAAAGGGCGGGCAGAGCAGCTTCCTTTACGAACTGATTCCCGCCGTCGGCTCACCGATCCATGTCCGGGAGACGCCTCGGGTGGAGCGAGTCCTGTCGCGCGTTGCCGTCGTCCGCCGCTTCGAAGTCGCGCCGCTCGTTGCAGCAGTCGGATTGTCCCCGTTTCACGGTTCGGGCCAATTCGTTCCGTTGCCCGGCGCGGAGGGCGCTCTTGCCATCCGCCGCGAAAACGATTTCCTCCTCGTAGCCGCGCGGGGTCTCGCGGCAAATGTCCTCATCCCTCGCCCGGATAATGCCGCCCGCGTCGTGTTCGTGCAAAGCGAGCGCGACAGCAGAGGTCCTTACAGCGTGGTCGTGACAAACGACGTGTCTGGCCCTCAAGTGGAGGTCACCCTCACATTGCCAGCCAGCCCGACTGAGCAAATTGTTGAAGTTGCCACCATCGTCTGCGCCGATCCAGCCGAAGCCACCGCTCTAGCGAAGGCGTTCGCCGTGTCCTCCGTCAAACCGTCCGACCCCTCAGTCGTCACCAGCCCCCCGAAAGCCGTCTTTGCTCTGCCATCAATAACCGCCGACTCCGCCTTCCTGGACAA
>CANLCA010000416.1 GCA_947487925.1 Verrucomicrobiales bacterium
GGTGCAAAAAAGTAGCACAGCTCTGGGGAGTACTTCAGCAGGCCACCGAGAAACTGCCTAAAGTGTACGGACCCATCGCGCGCGGCTTCATCCCAAAAGAGGTTCGCGCCTTCACGCCACAAACTCGAATGGATATGGCAGCTATTCCCAGCTTCGGTAGCGGCGTATTTGGCCATGAACGTCACGCATTTCCCATGCGCTTCGGCAATCTCTTTGACCCCTTGTTTGAAGATCACATGCCGGTCCGCCATTTCCAATGGTGTCGAATAAACAAAATTGATCTCGTGCTGACCTCGGCTCCACTCTCCCTTGCTGGACTCCACGGGAACCTCAGCCTCTCCCATCTGGTTTCTAATGGCTCGAAACAGCGCCTCATCCCTTCCAGGCTGAAGGATGTGGTAATCGATCCGATAATCGCTGGAAGGCGGAAGATCGCGATAGCCGGAGGCGAACGCGGCGGGGTAGTTGGTGTTGAACAGATAAAACTCGAGCTCGCTCGCGACATTGCACTTGAACCCCCGTTCCTCCAATCTCTCCAATTGCCTTTTCAGCACCGACCTCGGCGCTTCTCCGACGAGCCTGGCCTCATGAAGATTGCCTTCATGGACCAGGGTGTCACACACCACCAGCGCCGTAGCCTGCAACCATGGAAGGACACGGATGGTTGAGAGATCAGGGCGCATCTCAAAATCACCGAAACCACGGTCCCAACTCGCCAGGTTAAATCCCTCTTGAGGTTCCATCTCGATGTTCACGGCCAACAGATAGTTGCAGCCATGAGTTCCTCCCCGGACAACGTGGTCCAAAAAATACCTCGCCACAAATCGCTTCCCCACCAAACGGCCAAACACATCCGGAAATGCCACGATCACCGTGTCGATTTCACCCGATTTGATCCGTGTCTCGAGCGCTTCCAGTTTCATAAGTCAGTTTTCTCTGCGGATGACCAACCTCCATGCCCCGGCTTAGCCCTGTGCGATAAACACATTCTTCAGCTCGGTATATCCTTCCATGGCGGACATGCCCAAGTCCCTACCAATGCCGCTCATCTTGAACCCGCCGAACGGCGCTTCCACGTGCACGCTCGAATGCGAATTCACACTCAGGACTCCGCTCTCAACGAGTTTTGAAAGGCGCAGAGCTCGGTCCAGATCACGGGTCCAGATGGACCCGCTCAACCCATAAGGGGACGCGTTGACCTCACGAAGCATCGCTGCCTCGTCATCAAAGGGTCTGATGCAAACCACGGGCCCGAACACCTCCTCCCGCCACACTCGATCCTCCGGCTCCACGCCCAAGAGCACGGTAGGGCGGAGATAATACCCACGAGCAAACGGTCGACCCCCGCCGCAAACCAACTGACGGCCCGCCCGCACCGATTCCTCGATAAACTCCTCCGAGATCTTCCTCTGAGCGGAAGACACCAGCGGCCCTACCTGCGTTTTTTCCGATGCGGGATCTCCGACAACCAACGCCTGAGTCGCGGAAACAAACCCCGAGACAAATCGATCAAAAACCTGTCGTTCCACAAAGATTCTACTGCGCGCGCAACAGTCCTGGCCTGTGTTTGCAAAAACACTCATCGGGGATCCAGCTGCGGCCTTGTCCACATCCGAATCACCAAAAACAATATTGGGCGACTTCCCCCCTAGCTCCAGAGACAGACGCTTCAGTCCTTGCGAAGCCAGTCCCATGATCCGGATTCCTACCTCGGTAGAACCGGTGAACGAAACCTTCCTCACCAAGGGATGGGTCACCAAAACTTCGCCAATTTCCCGACCTGCACCAGGCAGGACTTGCAAGACACCCGGAGGAAGCCCTGCCTCCAAAGCGATTTTACCCAGCAAAAGAGCCGTCAAGGTCGACTGCGAAGCGGGTTTAAGCACAACCACGTTGCCCGCGGCGAGTGCCGGAGCCGCCTTCCAGCAGGCAATTGGAAATGGAAAATTCCACGGAACGATCGCTGCGACAACACCCATCGGCTGATGCCATGTGAAATCGAAGCCACCTCTGGAGACCGGGATCGTCTGGCCGAAGAAGCGTCCGATCCCCCCGGCATAATACTCGAAAACTCGGGCCCCCAGAAGCACCTCGTCGCGCGCGTCTCCGATTGGTTTGCCGATATTCCGGCATTCGGCCTCGGCGAGAAGGTTCAGGTTCTCACGGATTAATCGCGCCACCTGGAAGAGAACTTCCGCTCGCTTTCCTGGCGCCAAGTCCCGCCATCCACCGTCAAAGGCAGCGGAGCCCCCTTCGATCGCGGCGACAACGTCCTTGACCTCGGCACACTCAACCTCCACGAACACTTCCTCGGTCGATGGATCGGTCTGAGGGATCTTCCTGCCCGCTGACCCCTTTCGAAATTCACCGTTGATACACAGCCCTGTTTGATACGCATTCATGTGCCGACTGATTACAGATTATCGAATGTTTCCGGGCAAATCCTTGATCTCCATTCACATCGCCGCAAGATAGAGCCCACGCAAATCCTCCGCTGTCACGGGAACTGGGTTTGTTCTGTGACAGGGATCATCCGCCGCTTGGGCGACGAGGGCATCCAACTTGTCAAGGCTCACCCCGTGACTTCGCAAGCCGAGTTCGATCCCCACTTTGCCGATCAGTTCGCGCACGTGAAGAATCGTTCTCGAGTCTGCTGCCGCATCCGAGCAGCCCACGATATCCAAGCCGCAAGCAATGCCCACGCGACGATACAAGCCCGGCTTCCTTTGGCTGTTGAGCTCCATCACAACCGGCAGGCACAAGGCATTTGCAAGCCCATGGTGCATCCCGCAAATCGTCGAGAGCGGATGCGCCAGCGAATGGGTCGCTCCCAGGTCCTTTTGAAATGCCACTGCCCCCATGGCGGCGGCGGCCAGCATCCTCCCGCGAGCCTCCAAATCACCCCCGTTTTCGCAGGCCCTTTCCAGAGAACCGGCAATCAGCCGGATCCCTTCCAGGGCAACGCCATCGCACATTGGGTGGAACATAGGGCACGTGTAGGATTCTATGCAATGCGTCAGGGCATCGATGCCCGTCGCCGCGGTCAGCTTCGGAGGAAGTCCGACCGTGACCTCCGGATCCAGAATCACATAATCCGCCAACAATTCAGGGTGGAACATCACCGCTTTTCTCCCGGTCGAAGCCAGGGTGATGACCGAGCTCCGGCCCACTTCGCTACCCGTCCCGGCGGTGGTGGGGATGCACACACACGGTGCGAGACCGCGCCAATCGTCCTCAAAACGAAAATCTGCGAGTTTCAGCTCAGGCCGTTTCACGATCAACCGTATCGCCTTTCCCACATCCAAGGCGCTGCCTCCGCCGAAGGCCACAACCCCGTCGCACTTTGAGTCCAGATAAGCCTTCGCGCCATCGATAACATCCGCTTCAACGGGATTGGGATGCACCCCTGAAAAAACAATCCATCCATCCCCCCGCTTCGACTCCCCGAGAGCCGCGCTGAGTTGTCGAAATGCTTCTGTTTGCACCAACCCACCGTCCGTCACTACCAAAGGTCTTTTCACCCCAAGAAAAGCGAGTCTTTCGGGCAGGGTCTTCAAGCCCCCTGGACCAAATAGAGTGGGTGTCGGAAATGAAAATGTGGTTAAACTCAAGCTCATGCTGACGTTATTCTATTCACTGAATCCACTCCGACGCAACTCACGTTTAAACAAGCTGTGAGCGAGCTGATCAAATTGTTGAGGATCGGATCCCAGACGAGTTACACAAATCCCAATCATCGGGCTGAAATCACGGAAGGACGATTCATAAGCGTCTCAACTTCAGACCTCAGAACCAGGGGGGTAAAACGAGAAAAACAATGGCGAGTTGGATTCCCTTGAAATCGTCAAAAGGAACGGGCTAGAGGGTGTGAACTAAAGAAATCATTTTTTCGGAAGTATCCGAGCTGACGGGTATGCATTGGGAC
>CANLCA010000417.1 GCA_947487925.1 Verrucomicrobiales bacterium
CTTTTTCGAAGAAAGCGCCGAAAATCCAACAAATCCTCAGCTTTTAAAAATGAGTAGCGAAAGTCGGGGTAGTGGGAGGGAGATGGTCACATTGGAAGGACACAAGGAGACGATTATTTCTGCTTCCTTTTCCCCGGGCGACCTGCACGTCGTCACCGGCAGTGATGATCATACCGCCAAGATCTGGGATGCAGCCACAGGTCGAGAGATCCTCTCCCTCAACGGGCATACCAAGAATGTTTGGTCTGCACGCTTTTCCCCTGATGGTCAACGAATCGTCACGGGCAGTTTCGATCAAACGGCAAAGGTTTGGAATGCCACCACCGGTCGGGAGCTCCTTACCCTCTCTGGGCACAGAGCTGGTATTTTCTCAGCAACGTTTTCGCCTGATGGCCAACACATCGTCACCGCAGGCTACAAGGACGTCAAGGTTTACGAGGCAACTACAGGCCGAGAACTCCTCACCTTCAAGGCTCACGACGATATAATTTACTCTGTAGAATTTTCTCCGGACGGTCAGCGCATCATCACGGGCAGTGGGGATCAAACGGCAAAAATATGGGATGCAGCTACAGGTATGGAGTTGCTCTGCTTGAAGGAGCACGGAGACGGAATTCGATCTGTCGCCTTTTCCCCGGACGGATTGCGCATTGCAACCTGCAGCCACGATTGTTCAATGACAATTATTCTTCACTTCGTGGATTATAATTGTCACTGTTCACCTGTCCATCGGTAGCCTTGGCGAAGGTGGATCATCGCTTTCATCGAGGGAAGGCAGACAGTAGTCGTGGAAAAGATTCTGAAACACTGTGGCTTATGGGAAGAGGGATTTGCCAGGGGCCCGCCGTCGACTCAAGGCGTAGCAGGCTGAACCAGTAAAGGAGATCAGAGGGGGGTGGGAGTCGTCGCGGCGGGATCGCCAAAACGTTGCGCACAGCTCTGAACGCTCCCCTTTGTCTGCAAAAGGTACAAAAAGTGGGAATCCCTCTCTAAATCCACTTTTCAAAGCGGATCAGGTCAGGTGCGACCCGTTGGTGGGCCCTCGACGGCTCACCAACGGGTCCATCGCGGTTTCTAATCGGTTTTCCAGGGTTCTTTCTTGCTTCAATCCATCTCCAAGATCTATCGTGGAACTACGATTTGAAACCAAGTTCCTATTCGTTACTCCCGAAAACGGTCGCGCGCCAAGAGAAACTTCTGCCCGGCCATACTTCAAGCCTGCTTGACACGCCAGCTCACCAGTAGCGACGCAGCCGCCAATCCTAAAATCGTTCCGATCACGCTTTGCAGGATCAGAGGGCCAGCATGGTGGCCCAGGCCGATAAGTAGCGCGAAGATTCCCATCCCCGGCAAAGACATGTTGGCCGCGATCATCATCCCCGCGCGTATTCTTGAGATCTGACCTTTTCTGGCCGACCAATAGAACCCGTTGTGAATAATCCCGAGCGGCAGACAAACCACAAAGAAGCTGGCTGCTATATCACCGGAATCGGTGTGGATTGCACGGCCGCACCACAAGGCGAGCGCCCCGATCAGGATAGCGGCCAAGAATCTGTAAGGCGTGATTCTCCAATGAACTTCACATTCGCCGCCTTTCTTTGGGCCACCGCGTGTCTTTGTGGAGGGCAGGCTCTTTCGAAAGAATCCTCTAAAGTCGCCGCGGAACAGTTCCGCCCATCCCGCGAAGAATTCAACCGACGGGATAGGCACAACTTGTAACGGCACAAAACGACGGGCTTCGATTATTGTCTCGATGATGATGAATGCGCCGAAATACAGAGTAATGAACCCCAGACCACCGAATCCCGCTAGAGAAGCGCCTTCCCAGATGTGTGCTTCTACACTCTGTTTTAAGAGTAGGATTCCATGGCCGAGCGCGATGACACCCAGAAGACTTAGGAAGAGCAATAAATTCTGGCGAGACCGAACGAATTGGATAACTTTGAATACTCTCCCAGGTTGAGTTAGCAACCGTTCGAAAAATGCAGCGATAGAAGAGACTGCGACCGAACCGCAAAACACGAGCGCATAAGTGACCGCGAAACTGCTTATGACCGCTTTTGCCGCTTTGGTTTTTAGCCCAGCGTACTTCACATAATTCGGATGCGTCACTTTGAAACGCAAGAAATCATTCTCCGTTTGCAGCCAGAACACAGTGCCAAGGAGAAGAGCCAACCCGACAGCCATACCGAGAACCATTACACGTGGATGCCGGCGCGACCAACTCCAAGCCTTCCGCCAGACGCTCGCCGGACGCGCCAGCACCGGCTCATCGTTCAAGAATCGTTCCAAGTCTTCCGCCAGCGCCCGTGCTGTCGCATACCGCCGTTCAGGAGATTTCTCCAAACATTTCAGACAAATCGTCTCCAGGTCCGCCGACACTCGCGGGTTGATCTTCGACGGTGGTGTCGCTTCCTCTTCGACGACTTTGTGCAACGTCGCCAACGGCGTCTCTGCTTTGAACGGCGGCTGGCCAGTTAGCAACTCATACAAAATCGCGCCCAGGGAATAAACGTCACTGTGCGGACCGACTTGATCGTGCCGGCCCGTCGCCTGTTCCGGGGGCATATAACTCGGACTGCCCATCACCGCGCCTTCCAGGGTGAGGCTGCTGTCATGCTTGGTGAGCTTGGCCAGGCCGAAATCCGTGATCCGCGGTTGGTCGTGCTGGTCGATGAGCACGTTGTGGGGCTTCAAATCCCGGTGCAGCGTCCCCCGCTGGTGCGCGTACGCGATCGCCTCTGCGATCGTTTTCACATACCTCGCTGCCAGGGCCGTGGATAAAGGACCCCCTGAGACCAGTTGGGCTAGGTCCTTGCCCTCGACATAATCCATCGAGAAATAATGCTGCCCTTCGTGATCGCCGATCTCGTGAATGGCCACAATGTTCGGATGCTGGAGGTTGGCCGCAGCTTCGGCCTCGGTGCGGAATCGTTTGACCTCGGCGTCGTCGGCCAGGCGGCCCGCCCGGATCATCTTGAGAGCGACAATGCGGTTGAGGCTCTTTTGGCGGGACCGATACACCACGCCCATGCCGCCCCGGGCAATTTCGCCGAGAACATCGTAATCGCCGAAGTAACGGACGTTCTCGGGCACGGCGTGCTCAACAGGCTGTGGCCCCACGACGTTCTGTGTCGAATCCGATGCGACGCCACGAACCGTGGCTGCCGAGGCTGAATCGGACGCGGGTTCGGATTCAATTCGAATCGCGGGATGCTCCAAAAAACTGTCGTCCCGGTGGCTGGCCAGCAAGGCATCGAGCTGGGCGCGCAAGGCGGGATCCCCAAAGCAGACGCCGTCAAGGAAACCTTCGCGCCGCGCCGTGTCCGTGATGTCCACGGCTTTGAGGAAAATGTCTCTCAACCGCGGATCCGAGGGCTGATTTTGATTACTCATGGTTGTGCTCCATAACCTCTCATGCGAGCGGGAAGAGCGAACCCCGCCAAAATGATTTGGCTGACGTGTGTACGGGGTCAGTCAAAGTAAAACACAAAAACTCTTAACTGCCCAAATGAAAAGCTCTCACATGCCCGCATTCGCATCCAGGATGCCCCAGGATCGATCGCACCATCGTCTGAGGGTTGCGACAGCGGAAGGAAACCGGACAAAGCCAGGGAAGATGCTCTGTCAGGATGGCGGTTAAGCTATTTGACTTCCCGTAGGGTCAAAAAACTCATGCGGCATCTCGGTAATAAAAGTTCAAGAGGCCGCCGAGGCGCTCGCGAGTCTGTATATCCCCTGACAATTCACCGATCCGATCCTCGGGCGCTGGAAACAGGATCACGTTGCCCTTGCCTTGGTGATTTCGCTCCGCGTGGAAGTGAGCCACGTAGTTTTCTAGGCAGTGGCGGAGGGAACGTTCTCCGATAAGGATCATCTTCGACAGGAGCTCGGTCTTTACAGACCGGATCCAGCGTTC
>CANLCA010000418.1 GCA_947487925.1 Verrucomicrobiales bacterium
CTGATTCGGAAAAACTTTATCGCCGGGATCTTGCGAAGATTCGCCAGGGGCAAGTGCCGTTTTAAGGTTTAACGGTGACGGTTGCGCGGATGGGCGGGCTGCGCACCTCATCCGCGATCAGGGTCAATGCATAGTGCTGTTCCCCCGGTGAAGCGGCCGTATCGGTGTAGTCGAATCGAGTCAGGGACACCAACCTGGTCGTATCGTCGGGCGTGAAGCCAGCTTCGTGGTTTCGATGCAACTCGAAGGTCAGCCCGCTGATGTCCGCACGGCGGTCCCACGACAGCAGCACACCAGTGCCCGTCTCCGTTGCGCGCAGCGCGGGCAACCGCTCCGGCAAGGAAAGACCGATGAGCTGCCGACTCCTGCCAGCGATGATCTTCGCCCCGGGCATGTCCACTCGAGATCCGGACAGAGCCATCTGCTGGCCTCGACGCAGGATCGCGAGCATGGTTTGATAGCTCTGGTTTGTCACTGAGAAGAAACTGATCACTTGATTCCCGGAACGATCCGGCGCGGCAAAGGGGCGGCGGGCAAATGCGACGACAGGCTTTACGGAATGAGCGTAGCCGTCCACGAGCTGCCGAATGCGTTGCTGCTTTGCATCCACTCCGCGACCTCGGCAGAGACCCAGCCCGAAACCGTCCGGACCTACCTCCAATGGAGCGCGCAAGATCCGGCTCAGTTCGGGTTGTTCGAGGTTCATCCAGTCCTCCTCAAACCGCGTCACGCCGCCCTTTTCATCGCCATGGCATCGCACGCAGCCCGCACGTTGCATTTCCGCGATCAACGACTCGCGCGTCGCCTTCCAGCCTTTGGTCGCGCAACCACTCGCGGTAGAGTCCCAAGTGCCGTGATAAAGGCCGTTGCTGTCGATCCATGCCATCAACAAATCGCGCTCGGCGCGGGTGAGCCTGGCATCCCCGTGACCATCCACGAGCCGTTGCGCCAACGGAGCCGCACCCGAGCCGTGGGTGCGTGGCGCAAAGATCTTCGAGGACCATAAAGCGGTGCCGTTCATACAATCGATGCCGGCAATCAGCGAGGCTTCAAGCTGGCTCTCGCGGCGGCTGACGAGATTCTCGTAACTGATGCTGAAATGCTCCGTCCATCCGCCAGTCAAGTCCAGGCCACCGTCGATGCCACGCTCTCCTCCATGACAGCTCACGCAATGCCGATTGAGGATAGGCTGTACCATCGAAGGATAATCGAGATGTCCACTACCCCACGACTCGGGCTGCAAACGGCTGGGCGCCCGCCTCAGTACCTGCTGGGACCTCTGATCCGCCGGCGGCGCGCTCGATCTGTGCTCGTGACAACCCACGCAGGCCCGGGTCGTGCCGGGCGCCGCCTGAATGAATGTGCGCATGCTCTGGACGAGGCGGTGGTCGCCATCAAGCGCTTGAAGGTAAAGAGCGCGCCCCGACGGAACTTCGAAATACGCCGACCCACCTTCCGTGACCGGCACGAGGCCCAGATAGGTTTTGACGCTGAATGCCAACGCGGCGCTGACGAGGAAAGTTTGATTGTATGGACTTCCGCCCATGGTTGACGGGCTGACGCGCGAAGTTTCCTCGATAACCCGCAGCCATTTCACATCCCCCCTCTTCACCCCATCCAGTCCCTGGTAAACGTCCTGGACAAGGAACCGTCCGGTCGTGGCTTTTCGATCGGTGGTATCCGGAATGATCGGTGGAACGCTCCGGGGCTTTACAAGCATCGGTGAGTGCAGGCAGATGTCCGGATCAGCGAGGAGCGTGAACCGATGACCCGAACGGTCAAGCACCTGGATGGCGTTGCGCTTTGCGCCAGGTGGACGGCCGCTGAAGATCACCGTGTCCTTGTTTAAAGCCCAAGGCTCGCAGGAGTCGCCAAGATCGTGGGTGGGTTTGTCAGGGTGCTCAAGATTCGTAAGGGCTTTGGGATCGTTCTTCCCGAGCCGAGGGTCGAGGAATGCGATGGAACCTCGGGGTGGTCCGTTGTGTTTTGCGAGCGTGGCCACCAACAAAGGCGAACCTGGCACAGGACGTGCGTCGAGGAGCGCTTCCGGGAAAACCATGTTGTTCGCGTAAAGCGCGGTTTCCTGGGCACCATCGGGATTGCAAGTCCAGAGCGACTGGATGGTCAGCGCGTTCTTGTCCACGTACTCCCAGCGCCCAAAGAGGATGCGCCCGTCTGGGAGGATCGACGGATCGAATTCGTTGACGAAGTTGACGGAGATCGGATGGATGTCAGTCCCGTCGGCGTTCATGGCGTGCAGCACAGCCACGCCTGTGTTGTTGCAAGGCACGAGACCACTTTGGCGTGTGGACAAAAACACGATCCGCCCGCTCGGAAGATACGCCGGGGCTGTGTCGTGCTGGCCGTTGTGGGTTCCCTTATAGTCAATGCACGTCGGGCCGGGATCGGTCACGCGCCTGAGATGTTTGCCATCGACCCCAATCTCGTAAATGCTCGTGTTGCCCTGGGCCTGGCCTTTGAAAGAGAAAAGCAAGCGCATGCCATCCCAGGAAAGCTCCGGATGACTATAGACGCCGAACCCGAGCGTCTCGGGTGTTTTAGGATCGATGACAGGACGTATGCGCCACTGGCTTTGCGCCGAGGAAGGATTCTCAAGGATGTAGATACCACCGCCTCCAGGAGGCCATTTGTAGTACGTATCATAGATATGAATGCCAGTGTAGGAATGGCGCTTCACGAACAGAAGCGGTGCATCTAGGAGCGGTGCTCTAACCTCCGCGGAACGCGCTCGTTCCGACTCCCGGCAAACCAAAATCAACATACCGCAACAGAGGAGCCTGGAGAACGTGACTCTAGTTTTCAATTCGAGTTCCTCGCCGCCGCCTGTCGCGCGGCGGGTTCGATTAGCAGCTCAGCCCAGGCGCCGCGGAGCCGCTCCAGCTCATGCTCTTGCTCCGGGCTGAACGTGCCGAGGCGCTGGGCGTAGGTGTCCATCCAAGTGATGAACCGGTTAAGGCTGTCAGGATCGAGCGCCACCCCTTGGTGGCCGGCGGGATCGGTGAGCAGGCGAAGGACGGTGCTCTGCATCGCAAAGTTCTGACCTTCTCTCGAAACGCCCTCACGGTAGGCGGACAACACCATGTCGTTCAAACTCGGCCGGCCATAATGGGTGAGTGAGTGGTAGGCACGGGCCGGCTCGAGATCGAACTTCGCGGCTTGCGCATTCTCATTCTTCGGGTTGTGGCACCGGACGCACTGTGCGTCAAGGACGGGCTGGATGAGTTTGTCAAAGCGCATCGTCCACGAGCCTTCGGGTCCGACGTTGATTTTTGATGGATCTCTCAAGGATGCCAGCAACGGAGCTGAAGGCGGCGGAGTGTCCTTGCGCGAATCATGGCACCCGGTGCAACTCAATGTTTGACCAGGCTGCACGTGAGTGGCGCTGCGCATCGTCTGCACGGAGCGCCCTTGCGCATCGAGTGCTTGGAAGAACAACGCCACGCCGGACGGCACGCGGAAGTAAGCAGAGCCATCAGCCTCGACGGGAACAGTGCCAAGCACGGCTTTTCCCGGATCATCCCGGGTAAGGCCGAGCACGGGCTGGTTCATCCACGGTTGCGTTTTGGCGGGGATGGCGACGATCCGCAACGCCTTCACCTCGCCGGGCCGCACTGTCTTCAAACCGCGGGTCACATCAGCGACAAGAAACCGTCCTTCCTGCGGGCCATCCCATTTCACGCTGCTGGACAGAACCGGGGGAGTGGGTTGCGGCTTCAGCGGCACGGGATACATCGAGGAGATGTCCGGATCGCGATCAGTTGTGTTCGGCATCCTTGCTGCTTTGGGCGGCCGCAACAACTGTTTTGGCTGACGCGTGTGGATTTAGGGCAGTGCCACAAATCGCCATTAAATTGTCACACGTTTGTCACTTGTA
>CANLCA010000419.1 GCA_947487925.1 Verrucomicrobiales bacterium
AGGAATCGCGTGAATTGATTCGTGAAGCCACGGAAGCCCGCTCTCGCTTGAGTCGAGATCTTCACGATGGGAGTGTGCAATCGATTTACGTGATTGGATTAGGTCTGGAGCAGGCCCGAAAGGAGCTGCAGGAATCCTCCCGCGCCGGCCAGTTGGTGGCAAAAGCCATCCGGGATCTGGACAAGGTCATTTCGGATCTCCGTCAACATCTCCAGTTTCATCGTGGTGGCATTCAGCCGCGCTCCCTTGGGGAAGCGATCGAGGAACTCGCGGAACGTTGGGAACGGTCGTCGGGAACGCAGTTCAAAGTTCGTTTGCCAAAAGAATCTCTCAAGTCGATTCCCGCGCGAGTCACGCTTGAACTCCTGGCCATCACACAGGAATCCGTCAGCAACAGTTTGCGGCATGGTCGGGCGCGGAAAATCTCGATAGTCGTCGAGCGTCCGGACACCCGCCTGACGTTGACCGTGTCCGATGATGGTTGTGGATTTGATCCAGAAGTGGTTGCCGCCGGGCAAGGACTGGCCAACATCCGCGCCCGAGCCCAAGCGGTCGGTGGAGTTTGCCACATTCGCACCAAATTGGGAGGGCCAACACAGATTTCCGTCGAAATTGAATTAGGATGACAAGTTCCTCGCACGCATGACTTCATTTCAAAAGCCACCGATTCCACCCCCTGACATTGATACCGATCGACAGTCGGACACACGCATCCGGGTGCTCTTGGTGGATGACCACCCATTGGTGCGGGCCGGGCTTGTCTCAGTCGTCCGAAGCTGTGACCGGCTTGAGGTTGTGGGCGAGGCATCGTCTGGTCCCGAGGCGACCGAACTATGCCAGAAACTCCACCCTGATATCGTGCTGATGGACATCCGGATGCCGGGCGGGAGCGGGTTGGATGCCTGTCGTTGGATTAAGAACCGTCTTCCGGCAGTGAAAGTCGTTTTCCTGACTTCCTACGGCGATGACGAATGCCTCGTGAATGCGATCAGTGCGGGAGCCGATGGCTACATTCTGAAATCCATCGAGGGTTCTGATTTAGTAGGATCATTGCTCAAGGTTGCGCTGGGGGGATCCTACGCGGATCCCATGGTGACCCAAAGGCTCTTCGCGCGGATCTCCACCCCGGAAAAGCTTGCGACCGCAAACATGCAACCTTCGGGAACCCTGACCTCCACGTTCAGTGTGCTCGACTCGCAGATCATGGACCGGGTTGCGCAGGGACTGGTCAACAAGGAAATCGCCTCTGATCTTGGCATCGCCGAGAAATCCGTTCGTAATCGCCTGACCAAGATTTTCTTGAAACTTGAAGCCTCAAACAGAACCCAAGCCTCAGACATCTGGAGGCGTGTGAAATGCGGTGAGTGGGAACATTCTTCGAGCAAAACTTGAACCGCCGGGTGAAAAGGGCCAAGGGCGTGCTCTCGGCCCTGCACCATCTTGTTCTCTGTCACCGAAATGACAGCCTACTCCTACGGCGAGCTAGCCCTGCGCAAACGAGCTACCACGGTCAGGTTCAGAGACGATCTATCGGCAGCAATTCTAGGCTCCACATCCAAGGAAGGGCCAAGGGCGTGCTCCCGACCCTCTACCATCTTGTTCTCTGTCACCGAAATGACAGCCTGCCTGCCATCGAGAGTCGTCACACGAGGCGCGGACAGCAACTCGACCCCGGCGGTGTCCTTCAGAGTCTTCAAGAGCAGATCTGCTTCGTCAGAAGTAAACAAGCCGTGCGAAGAAGTCGCTTTCTCATCCGTCTTCAGCTTGCCCATGTCAGGCAGACTGAGCTTTGAAATGGTCTTGTCTAGGATCTCATCAGACATCTCGAATATGTGACCCTCCAATACAATTTGGCCGGGCCGTCCGCCGAGAGCATCGACAGTTGTAGCATTTCCGAATTCGTTCACTACCGTCGGCTTCACAAGGACGATCGTGCGCTTTCCTACAGCCGTTGCCCAACCTCCGATGGCTAGAGTGTGTCCGGCGGGAACGCGGGCATCTGCATTGGCCACGAACATTTGTACCGCTTCACTAGGCTCGCCATCAGACTTTGGCGTAGCCGGCAGCGCATCTGGAGTCGGTCGAGCGGCGGCAACTTCAGCAAGTTGTCGTCGCAAACGCGCGATCTCACCGCGTATCCGGACCAATTCGGCGGCATCATTCTGGTTCCTCGACTGAAGCGCGGCAGCCTGGCGCAAAGCTTCCTCGCGGTCGCGGTTGGACTGGGCAAGCTGATCGGCCAGCAAAACGTGCAGCTCTTGTTGAGCTGATAGTTTCGCTCTTAGCACGGATGACTTGCGGACCTCGTTAAGCCCCGCAGCAATGGCGATAGCCAATACCGTCGAGAACAAAGTCTTATGTAAAGAGGTCATGGCAATAGCTTTCGTAGTGGTTGCAGTTGCGGTTGTGAACAAGGCGGTTCCCGAAAGTGCGGCGGTGGATAAAATCGTGAAGGCCAAGCCAACCGGCGCGGCCTGGACTGCATTGGCGGAAAGAACGGCGACAAGCCCGTTCACGCCCACGGTGACGCCGCGTTCGGCGAAGTATTCACGCAGTCGTTCCACGGCACGGGTGAGGCGCTTTTGAGCGGCGTTCTCGCTCGCGCCGAGGGCATGGCCGACTTCGCGCAGGGATTTGTTCTCGAAGTAACGGAGCAGGACGGCGGCGCGGTCGGTCTCGTCGAGCGCGTGCATGGCTTCGTCAAGCAGCGGCTCGATGTGCGTCCAGTCGGCGGCGGTGGCGTTCATGGCATTCATCTCCGTGGCGATTTGTTCGCGCAACTGGCGGCGGGCCTCGCGGCGTACCACGTCAATGGCTTCGCGCCGTGTGACCTGATAGAGCCAGGCACTGAGAATGGTGTCGGGCGCAAGCTGGCGTGCGGTTTGGGCGAGCTTGAAGAAAGTGGACTGCGCGACTTCCTCAGCCAGCTGCGGCGAGCGCACCTGTCGCAGCGCAGCGGAATGGACGAGATCGAGATGGCGGCGGACGATTTCCGCGAAGGCGTCCTCGGCGTGGTGCCGGGCGTAGCGCGCAAGCAGTTCCAAATCGGTGTCGCTCATGTTCAGAAGGATAACGTCACCGGGCGCGGAAATCCGCCAAACTTTCTCGCGACTCCAAAAATGCCGGGTCTACCTCTCGATGATGGAAAAGATGAACGCGCGTCTGCCGAAATTAGGCGATACGACGAAGGCGCTGGATGCGGTTCGAACGCGGGAGCGCCGGGCGTGGCTCGGCCCGATGGTCCGCCCACCCAAGGCCGAGCAACGCTCGGCGCTCAGAGGAGAGGCACGTCACCGGCTACTTCAGCGGCATGCCCGGCGCGGGCTTGCCGTTGGCGATGAGGATATGGAATTGATGCACCCCGGCGGCGAGAGGATGATCGCTGGTCCAGACAATCTTGTGGTCCGGCGTCACTTCGATCATTGAGATGCCTTTGTTCACCGCTTGGGTGCCGACCACTGTGTTGCCGTTCGCCAGACGTTGTGAGCCGCACGAGTCCGCGAATTTCCCGCCCATATGCGAGTTGTTTACATCCCACACCACTTCACGACGCGGACCAAACTCCACGACGTTGTTGCCGTGCCTAAGTGAGACGAGCGTGTTGCGGTTGTCGAGGCGAATGGCGGTGAATGGCCAATTCTCCGCCTTCCGCCCGCCGAGTTCATCGAGGCCGGTCTTTAAGGTTTGAAAAACCTTGCCCACGGGCGAATATTCCTTCACCGCGAACGCCAGAAAAGCGGCACGAGGTAGTCACCGTTCTTTAATTGCCGGGCCATCCGGGTCTGCCTGATAAAACTTTGGTTTCTGATCGTCCCACCACGCTCAGACCTCAGAATATGGGGGGTAAAACGAGAAAAACAATGGCGAGTTGGATTCCCTTGATTTGGA
>CANLCA010000420.1 GCA_947487925.1 Verrucomicrobiales bacterium
TGCCCGGTTGGAAGCGATGGCGAAGATCCAGGTCAAAGGTGTCGCGCGTCTCTTCCAAGACTGGAAACCTTATATCGCTCCGGTCGTAGTAGGCCTGAACGCTGAGATCAGAATCCTCCGAGAACTGGTGACTCCAACGACCCAAGACATTCCCGCCACTCTGCTCGGGGTGCGCCTCGCGGACGGAGTTGTAGCCGAGCAGCGGCGGCGGCACACCGAAAGCGGGAAGGGCGACTTGCGCGTATGTCTGGTTCGCGCGCAGCTCGAACAGATCGCCTTGCAGCGTCAATCGGTCCGACGTGGATGGTTCCCAATCGAGACGAAATCCTCCCTGGCCCTTCGACCAAGCGTCCTTCGCGTCCCCACCTCCTACAAGTTGGGAGTTATCCCGATCGTCATACTTGCCGTAGATTCGGAAGAATGTATTAGTGCCGAGCTGGCCACCATAACGCACGCCGGCCAGGGCCAGTTGCTCGGAGCCCCCGCCGCCACTGAGCAGAACACCTTGCGTTTCGCGGGCTGGCTTGCTGACGATGCTGATCACGCCATTGACGGCATTGGCACCCCATACCGTGCCTCCGGGACCTCGGATCACTTCAATGCGATCGACGTCCTCGAGCATGGTGTCCTGAGCCTGCCAAAACGTGCCAGAGAACAGCGGTGTGTAGATACTGCGCCCATCCATCAACACCAGGAGTTTTTGCGCGAAGGTGTCGTTAAAACCCCGCACCGTGACCGCCGTTTGAGTCGCGTCCACTTTGGCCACGCTCACTCCGGGCGCCATCCGCAGCACCTCCGGCAAGGTGAGGGCGCCCGAGCGGCGAATGTCGTCCCCTGTGATCACGCTGACGGCGGCGGGCACTTTGTTGAGGTTCTCCGACTTCTTCGACACGGAGGTCACTTGGATGGAGCCCAACTCCTCCAGGCTCAAGCTCGTTAAATCGTTCAACTCACGGGCTTTTAACACTGCAGATGAATCGGCGGCCGTGAGGGTGGCGCAGGAAACCAATGTCAACAGGCTCGTCACGGACATTCGGAGTCGGCGGCGACCGGAGCGTGAAGGCTGATTCGATATCATGGCATCTTAGAATCGATAAGTGAATTTGATCCATACGCTTCGACCCAGTTCAGGTAGTTCGCCCACGCGGTGTTCGCGACCGCCAGCGAGGATGCGCCTTCGGTCGAATAGGTTTTGGGCAGAGCCAAAGAGCTCGGATCCATCGACGATCTTCCCGGTTGAACCGATGATAGGTATTTGCTGTTTAACAGAAGGCTCAGCCATAAAAGCTCAGTGGGCGTTGAGACAAGAAGAAAAAGCGACCTTATCCAGTGCTGGATGAGGATTCTCCGTCGCACCTGGACATTTCGCGCGTGACCGCAGGCCGCACCACCGCGCCTGGCGCTTCTGGAACCACCAGGCAGGTCACACGGACCCTTGGGAGAGGCTCCGATCCTTCATGAGATGGAAATAGACAACAATCGTTCCGGAGATGAGGAACAGGACCAGATAGTAAATGTTGAATACCATCTCACGCCAGTTACTGAGCGGGCCTGTGATGAGTTGAGCGATCACATTTTGAATGATCAGGACGAGCCCCATAAGCCAGAGCGCGTGAGGAAACAGGTTGCCATTGCTTCTTCGTGAACGGACCGAAATAAGCCCCCACACCAACAACGCGACCAAGCATGCGAGCATCAGAGGGCCAATCACTCTCCAAAAAACATCACCCCAATAGTTCTCCCCTTCCGGGAACATCTTCGGGTAGATATTTGCCCATCCTCTCGATCCGTTTTTGATGGATAATCCCAACCCGAGAAGCAGGCCGAGATAGGCACCCAACCGTTCCAGATGCGGATCTTGGAGGCACTCCGAGGTTTCCCGGAGCGTCTTCTCATCTGCAGCAACCCGGAAATTCAGTAGATAATATGCAACGCCGAAAACGGATAGCATTCCTACGTAGAGATAGCTGTACCACGGTTTGTATTCGCCTTTGACAAACCAACCCGACCAACCGCGCAGTTCACCGACCATGAACAATCCCAGGATCGCCAGAAGGCTGAGGAAGGTGGCCAACCAATCGAGATCCGGATGCCCGTTTGCCAATCGCACGGCCCTCTCTTCGTCAGACATCCCGTGGCCAAGCACCAGGTGATAGAGGGTGTAGGCGGCGCCATAAACAACGACAATACCGAGGTAGATGTTGCCGATGTTGGCCCACAACATGCCACTCCGGACGAGACCCGGCCGCTGTAACTGATTTCGCATAAACCAACCCAGCGCGAGCATTAACACGAAGCTTGCAAGCCAAACAAGGTAAGGTCTGCTATTGCCCGATGTTGTTTCCGTTACCGCCTTTTCTTCCGCGGACATTCTACGATTCACGAGGTAGAAAGCGATTCCGTAGGCGACACCAATGCTGATTCCTCCAGAGGACTCCCAGCATCGCCACCAGTTGACTTTGGCATTGGGCCACAGGCCCGGAGCCCATTTCCAGTTTTGACAAAGGGCCCAACCCAATCCATTGGCAATGCCGACGGTGAGGATGAGTTTTACGTTCATCCAGTCCTTTCGGCCTACTTCAAATATCAGGAACCCAAGATAGAAACCAAGGTGTCGAATAGCCAGTTGGTTATCGCCGATGAGCCTTCGTAGATTGGGGTTCGCTTGAAGGTCTTGATAGCGGTCTTTCAACGATCCGTAGAGTGGAAGGAAAATGTTCGGATAGTGATCGAAGAGAAGCGTCCCGAGGAGATACGCCATGCCGAAACCGCAAGCGATGCGGAGGCTCCACTCCCACGCGCGCAACGGGCGTCCGGAGGCGCACCAAGCCAGAATACACGCCCCCAACCCGGCCCATGGCATCCCCGCGAGAAACAGCCAAACAAAGCCGTAGGTTCTCGATATAGGGACAAATTCCCCTTTCTCGGAATTCGTCTGCAAGATGCCATCAAAAAAACTCGACCATTGCATCCATCCCCTGCCCCCAGAAATCCCGATCCCGACAGTGAGGGCGAGAATAATCCATCCGGAAGTGTACCGCCGAGCCTGTTGACCACTGTGGTCGCGCGCCATGAACCACCATGCCGCACCCCAGGTTACTCCCGCAAAGACGCATCCTTTCACTGCCCCGAAACCCGATGAGCCCCGGACAGCCCAAGTCATGCCACCCAAGGCCGCGAAGAGTAGCGTGGGTAGAAACAAGTCGCGCACTAAGTCGCGCCGGCCAACTTCAGCGGCACACATGAAGGAGCGATTCATTAACCGTGGAATGGAGGTCGGTCTTCAACTGGATCATCGCTCGCGGAGGGGAAGTGCTGAGGCGACGCGGGCAAGTTTCTCGCGCAGAAAACCCACGCACCCGGGCACCTGTGCTTCCCTTAGTCCATGGAGAAAAAGCGGCCCTTTGAACCCAACGGCGTGCAGCAAGTAGAGATACCGGTCGTAATCGAGCTTGCCTTCTCCCGCGGCCTTGTGTCCGGCATCGCCATCGTGGTCGAGGTCCTTGGCGTGCGCCATCACGACGTCTTTGCCGACCAAAGCGAAAGCCTCATCGAGGACCTCCTTCATCCGGGGCAGTTCGCCCGCGTGGAACAAATTCGCCGCGTCCATCGTGACCTTTAGATGCGGAGAGCCAATCTCGTCCAACAGACGCCGCGCCTTTATCGCCGAATCCACCACGTTGTTGACCTCGGGCTCAAAGCCCAAAACCACGCCTGCCTGGCGGGCAATGTCGGCTGCCTCGCGCATGCACACCACCATGTCCTGCCAGGCCGACGGCAAGTTGTTGTCGGGATGGCCGCGCCACATGCTCGCACGGTCGCGCGTGCCGCTACAAATATGAATTCTCGACGTGCTCAACTCTTGGCATATCCCAGCCAACA
>CANLCA010000421.1 GCA_947487925.1 Verrucomicrobiales bacterium
CCCGGCAATCCAACGTGACGTAGTCATCCCCGACGCTCTTCCCTTGGGACTTGATCGAGTTGATGGTGACCCGGCTGTCCAACGACCATTGGTCGAACGCTTTGTTCACCCGGTTCTGGGCGACCGACGGATCACCGCCAAGAGTGTTGGTTCTCATGCTATCCCAGCGGCTGCGGAGGCTCTGTTCCCGCTCCAGAATCGAAGCGCCTTGGGCGACGGATTTCTGAAGCTCGACAATCCGGGCAGCACGCTCCTTCCAAAGTCGGGTCAGAGGTTTCAACAAAAGCGAGTCGCAGGCGAGCAGGAGCACGCCGATGGCCGCGATGACGACGAGAAGTTGTTGCCGGTTACTGGCGTTCATTCCCGCCTCCTTCCACCCATTGAAAATTGAAACTGAATTGCAGGGGCGCAGTCCCTTGAGCCTGGCCTTCCTTCAGCCCCGTGACCTCCTTGTAGCTGCGCAGGAGATCTTCGGTCTTGAGCAGCGCTTTTCTGTCCTTGGCCGAGCCAGAACAAGTGATCATCGAAAGTTCCCGAATCTCGACCACCTTCGCGGTGACGGACCCGTCCTCAGGAAAGCTTTCCGTCAGCTTTCGGAGGATGGTGAGTCCCCGTAGCGAGTCATCGAACCAGGGGCGGAAGCGCCGGATCTGCTGCTGCAAGTTTTCGAGCTCAGCCACTTTGGAGGACATGCCCGCCCACTTTGATCGAAGTCGAGACAGCTGCCATTGTTGTGTGAGAAAAAGCGCGACCGCCAGCACGGCGACAACAGCCGCAGCAGCCCCGGTCCAAGCCAGTTTCTTCGTCGAATATCGCGCGGCAAACTGACGCCATGGATTGACCTTAGGAGGCAGAAATTCGAGACCAATGCGGCGACCTTGCAGATCCAAGGCTGCCAGCGCGCAGGACGTCCCCACTGTGTCCCCGCTCGTCTTTTGCAACCCCAGCTCCTTGGCCGACGTCCCAGGAACGAACTCAACCTTCATGCCCATGGTCGTGGCGCGTGGATGAATATCCTCGGCGAGCTGCCGTGCCCTCTCCCCTTGGCCCACGACCCGGAGCACCCGTATTGATTGCCGGACGTCGGGGGCGAGTTGTCCCAGGGTGATCCGAGTCTCCCTCGCGATCACATCCGCATAAGGGCGTGCCAGGCCCACGTCATCCGAATGATCCCCCGAAAGTGTCCTCAGGCACGCGACGCCTCCCCCGCAGGAAACCATCAGATTGACCGCGCGCTCCGTGACATCCAGGACAATCACGGACTCCTTGGAGGCTGGATCCGGCCATTGGGAGGGATTGATGCCGAGGGCAAACGAACTCGGTTGCAATCGCGCAAACTTCAGAACGCTTTCAAGCCGCAGGATCTGGTCCTTGGGAACCGCTACCTGCGTCGCATAGTGATCACCCCCACCGGAGCGATACTGGGAGCAGGCCACCAGGAGCGCTTCAGGACCGTACGGAAAGCCCCGCTCCGCCTCGATCTGAAGAAAACTGGCGATGTCCTCTTCAGGCATAGGCGGCAATTTTGTTTCCAACGAAAGAGCCCAGGATACCGGGAAACCCACAATACACCGGCGTTCACGAATGCCCAATTCATCCAGCCGATCCCGAATCTCCCGCCCCACCAATTCAGGGGCCCCGGTCAACAATTCCAGCGTCAAAGGGATTACGAAAGCCTTGCGAAGCTCCAAACCGTCGTTGACGCGTCGCAGCCAGGCCCCCTCGACGCGGCTTCCGTCAAAAACAAGCCCGAGCAGGGAAGAGGCCGACCGTTTCTTGGTAGTCTTGATCATCGTGTTCCTCCAGCCATCAGCGTCATTCTTTCCCTTACGTTCCTGCCGAGAGCCCATCCCAGATGGCTCAGATCCTGGCGATGCGCCACCCTTGGCGCCCCCTCGGTGAGGTCCAGCACAAACCGAGTCCTCCGATACCCGCGCCCATGATGCCCCACCGCCGCGATATCCGCCGAAAAAACGCTGCTGCGCCCCGTGATGTACGGGCCCGCTTGGATCGCACCCCCTTGCCCAAGCACCTCCACCACCCAGGCCGACGACGTGAGTTTGTCGGGGTTGGACTCTCGATAGGACACCATCGAAGGCGCCTTGTCTGTTCCCACGCCGGGCAAACACGCCAGGACTTGCGCGCTGGCTGTGTTCACATTGATCCTGCCTTCAATCGTCTGACCGGCTGTCGTCGTGACATCCCCTTCAATCTGCGAGAATTCGTCGGCGGTCATGCCGCTGCGAATAAACAATTCGATGGCGCTTCGAAACACGCCTTGGGCTCCCCCCAATTGACGACCCATGGCGCTCGCACGGTCCGCGCTGAATTTTTCACGCAGGAGCGCGGTTAACTGCTGCAACATCTGGGGGCCGGGCTGAGCGAGGTTGATCCGCGGCGCCCCGTTGGTCCGCATATTAGATTCATGGCTGAACACGGTCACATACTCGAGCACCCCCGCGTCCAGTTTGCCGTCACGATTGTCGATGGGCGCACTGAGGTTCCCATCATCCTCGTTCTCATCCAAGACGCCGTTCATGTTCTGATCCTCCCCGAACAAGATCTCGTGATCGGTGCCCACCACCAATCGCAACTCTTCGACGGTTTCAAATTTTGAATTCTTGCAGTTATAGGACGGCATCAGGCGCAAGTAGGTATCCGATTCAGCTCCGCCGGAAGTCACATCACTGTCCGCATCACGCCAGTCGATAATCGCGGCCGCCAGCTCGGGGGTCATGGAAGGCAGAGCCTCGAGCATCTCGACAGTCGCCGTGTTCAAGTTGAGCTTGGAGGCCTCGTCGGTCATGGCGTAGACAGGGAGGGCGGACGCTCCTTGCTGGGCGCCTCTGCCGAGAAACCAAAACAAGGCGTCGCCCACGGCAACTTCCTCGCGCTGATAGGTCTGCAGTTCAGGAAGCTGCCCGGGCTTCTCGAGATTAGAAAGCAGATACCCCGCGTAGCGAGCCGCCCCCTCGATCGCCTGATCCGCCTCCAGTTGCGCGACGCGGTTGTCTGCCCCGCGCAGCTCGGAAGTCATCGAGTCCGCAAAATACAGCGCCATGCTCACGAGTCCGAAGGCCACCCAGAGCACAATCACCAACACCGAGCCCTGCTCGCGCTCAATCGGCCTGGCAGGGTTCGGCGCAGTATTTGGGGTGCTCGTGTTCGTCCTCATTTACCCTTGTCCTCCGGCCGCTTGCGTCTTGTTCGTGCTGGATTGAGTCACGATCGGCACCACGATCTGGATCGGGTTCTGAATCCGCTCGGATTGTGCGTCTTCAGCCACCAACAGGATGTCCACTCGGATCGCCCGAGGCAGCGCCTTCTCCTCCGTCGTTGAGTCCCATTCCGAACGCCACTCGGTTCCAGAATAAAACTGCATGCCCACGGTTTTGACATCCCCGAGCAACCATTGTTCTTCCGTCTGCTCCTGGACATTTGCCAACAGATTTCGCGTCACCGACCTCACAAGGTCCATCCCAGACAAACTCGTTTGATTCGTGGGGCTCCTCAGATAGTAAGCCACTTTCTGCACATCGCCCCAGGGCTCATATCCGGAGGGCAGACCGGTCGATGTGTAAAACTCCGCGCCGAGGGGCATGTCGCCTCCCGTGCTCGTGCTGCCCACCGCGGTCTTGAGCGTGCCCGTGAGTGTGCCGCCGGGAACCACAATCCCGAGCAAATCGCGGCGGATGATCGAAACGGCCTGCTGGATTGGCAACGACGTCTCGAGTGCGCGGGTGGTCTTGTCGCGCAACTTCATCGCCCCATAGAAAACCCCGCTCACAGCCGCCAGCACGATCGATGACACCACCACGGCGATCAACACTTCCATCAGTGTGAACGCCTGAGCCCGCCGATTTAGCTCCCTCG
>CANLCA010000422.1 GCA_947487925.1 Verrucomicrobiales bacterium
GATTGCTTTGGCGAAATTCCACTTCAACTCCCAATTGGATTCCTTTATCACGAACCAACCGTTCAACGTCCTCAAGAGTCGTGCTTCCGTAGATCAAAGGTTCACGAAGACCCAGTAAATTCAGGTTCGGCCCATTCAAAATTAGAATTTTCATATGTTTTCAATCGAAAGCCGGCACATCCTTCGTTGGCTGCAGTTTAGTTTCCGCTATCCCCTGCAGCCATCCAAGGAAGAAAAAGCCGCAACAACTGAGTGCGGGAATATAAAGACCAAATTCAACAAACCCTTGCAGGCTCCAACCCAACAATCCAAGCCAAAGCGCAAAAGTCAGGTTGTTAAGTTGGCTTTTTCGATAAAGTTTTACTATTCCCAGCGGAAAGAGGCATAAATACACCAGTAAACCTGGAATTCCAGAATCTGATCCTTGCTGAAGATAATCGTTGTGAGTGAGCAAAGCCATCTCGGACTCAGGGGACTTCACGGCTCGATACATGACGGAGAAAGTCCCGGGTCCAGACCCCATCAGAGGTCGTTCCTTCAGCGTCTGAAACGCCGCACTCCAATAATCGAAACGAGCCCCCACACTCGGGGCGCCCTTCTTGAAGTAGGCGGAATACTTCACCCCGAATAAACAGATCCCCAAGACTGCGACTAGAATGACGGCGATGGTTCTAAACTGGACGAAACGTTTGACGTGCCAAAGCCAAACTCCAAGTACAACGAGAGAGAGCAACCAACCGGCCTTGGAGCCTGACCAAACCATGCAAGCGACACCCAAATACGCGAGCATTCCGACTGATACTGCCCTAAAAATGAAGTTATATCGATATAGTGACTGGTTTGTCAGCACAAGCAGCACCGGAAGCAACAGCAGGATCGCTCCCGCAAGGGCATTGGGATAAACGAGAGTCGCGAAGATTCGATCGCTAGCAAGCCGTTTCAAGTAGTCTCTGGGCATGTTCTCCCACCCCACTTGCTCATAGACCATTCTCCTGGTCGCCTCCAACCCGCCGAAATGTTGATCGAACCCGATCCAAAGGACGAAGACGAACCCTAACAGAATCCCCCACAGAAAATGCGGGAGTGTTGAGACAAGAGGTCGCCGGGTGAAAACCCCCAAGTAGAACACGGCAATGCAAACGGCAAAATGTGCGAGAGTGACCCTTGTGAGAGGCAGATCCACCGTCGAAAAGGCGGCAACGCATTGCCAAAGCAACCATACAGCGGGGGCCCACACCCCGACGCTTCGGCTGGATCTCAGCGTCAACTGCCGAAAAAGCAGGCCCATCACGACCACCACGACCAACCCCCACCACCCCCACTTGAGCGGCCACGGTTGGAATAGCAATTCGAGGACATCGGTTGGAGCGGGAACCTTGCTGTCGAGGATGACAGGGTTGCCGAGCTTCACGAGGGTCATTCCGAGCCAAGCCCCAATCAGGAACAACCACCACCCGGCTGCGACACGGTCTAGAAAACTCGGAAAAACTGACGGCTTGGGCGCCATGATCAACCGTGGAGCTGGAGCAACGCCACTTCGAGAGCCAGGAGTTCCTGAACGTTGGACAGCAACTGGCGCTGCAATTTCTCAAGGATCCCGACGTTCACCAAAGCCTCATCGGCGGTGATACGGTTGGCCAACGAACGCGTGAAGGGGACTTCGTCTGGGAATGCCAATCGGTGCCCCCCCATTTTGAGAGACTCCAACCACACATCCCGAAGCCACCACTGTATTGCCAGGAGAATCTGAGCCCTCTGATGGCGGTATTCGGACTCCACCATAGCCTTCAAGTCGTCTTCCCATTGTGCCCGAACCTTGGGGTCCGCTTCTTCGTAGCGTGTCAGGGGTGATTTTGCTAGAAGCAAGGCTTCTATTTCGGCCTTGCACCCCGCGAGGTCTTTCAACAAACGGCTCAATACTTCGTAACGACCCAATAGATGGACGCGGCTTCCGCCAAAGGCCTGGGCGAAGGTCTGAACACAGGATCCGCTGAGAGATGAACCAATGAATTCACCGGAGCCCTCAAAGGGGAGGCGGAGGCATCTGGACCGGATCGTCTCCAGGACCCGAGCAGGTTCCGTGGTCAGCAATAGGATCACGGACTTGTCCGGGGGTTCTTCGAGGGTTTTCAAGAATGCATTTGCAGATTCTTTATTGAGCCGATCGGCCGAAACGATGACCGCAATCTTATAGCCCCCCTCCGTCGGCTTCAGGAAAACCTCGCCCATCAAATCGCGCATCTGATCCACGGTGATGACTCGGGACTTGGACTCGGGCCGCACCCAGTGAACGTCGACATGGGTGCGCTTCGCCACATTATCGCAGCTCCGGCACTGGCCACAGGGTTCATGAGGAGATGAGCGAGGCAGAGGTTTCACGCAGTTCAACGCCTGCGCAAAGGAGACCGCGACGGATTCGACCTCCGCGATCGTATCCGACGAGAAAAGATAAGCGTGGCCCACCCTGCCTGAAAGAAGGCTCTTCTTGAGCACGGCGACGGATCGGTCTCCGTTGGCGCTATGCTGAAAGGACATGGAGTGAGTGTCCTGGTTCGCGGGAAAGAAACAAGACTTTCGGCGTGTATCCTACTAGGTTACTGCGCAACCAATCCACTCTTCAAATCATCATACCGGATCGGAGTTCCGGAGAAGGGACTCCCGATGATCATGGCCCTGCCGGGGGGGGGCAATTCAGTGACCGGAACCCGAATCATCCAGTCCTTGGGTTCCTCCGTGCCCTGCACCCACACTTTGCCTTCCAGCTGATGCGAACCTTCCGCACTCTGCCTGAGCTGGAGACGCAAGATCAGCCACTTGCCGGAAACCCACTGGAAAGGCTGCGAAGCGATGCTTGATTCCCCGCGCAAAAGCTCTAACTGCTTCTTTGCCGGGCTCACTTGCAGTTTGAATCCTGGCACCCCGTTGAGGCCTACTCCGAAGGTGGGAGATCGGCGCCCCTTGCTTGTCGAGAAGATACGAGCGCTCACGCTTTGACCGGATTTCTGGGTAGGTCCAAAAATAAGCCCGAAGCTATCCAGGGGCGAGCCTGGGAGTTCTAGAAACTTCTCGCCACCCTCCTCCCGCACGGCAAATCCGCCTTCGATCACCAGGAACTCCTCAGGAACACTGCCCACGGTCGCCTTTTCGAAATCATTTTCATACCCCTGAACGGCACCCAATGATGCCCCAAAAAGCAAAAAAACTAAGAGCCCGGAACCGAGAAGTGAGTGACGCATAAACATTTAGCAATCTTGAAGGGCTTGAGCCGGGTGTTTCTTGACCGAGAACCAAGAGGCAAGCCAGGCCCAGAGAACTCCGTTGGCAACAACGCCCAGCATCGTGTAAGCCAACGATTTTGGAAACAGAACCTCCCCGCGCCCAAGCCATGACGGACAGACCGCCACCGCGGCACTACACACGGCAATGGCAAGCCCAGCAAGGAGCAATCCCACGTGCTCCAAGGCGATCATCCTGACCAATTCCGGTCGGGAAAACCCGAAGGCCCCGAGCACCGCGAGTTCACTTCGGCGTTCGAAGACGTTTCTAAGCACTACGGCACCCAACCCGAAGCATCCGACAACCAGTCCCAGACCGCCCAAAAGTTGGAATGTCGACAAATAAGTGTTTTGCACAGCATTAAAACTCGCCAACCGCGTTGATGTCCTCTGCCACTGGACGCCTAAATCAGCAAGATTCCTCGTCAGGACATCAGACGTTTTATCGATTCTGTTCGACGGAACATCCACCAGAAACATTCGATAACCGGCCTCGGATGGGAACACGGAGGAAAAAGCCTGCTCCGAAACAACAAGTGATCCCTGCAAAATGGAGTTAGCCAACGTGGCCACGATCTTGAGTCGGAAAGGCCGGCC
>CANLCA010000423.1 GCA_947487925.1 Verrucomicrobiales bacterium
AGCGAAGGTGATCGTGGGGGAAGGCCCCGGGCATCAAAGGGACACGCAACTCGTAGTGGCCGAAAGCGGTCTTGAACGACAGATGAAGGACCGAAGCCTAGCCTTCGTCGATTTGAACCGGGACGACCTTGTGCAGGTGAAGACAAGAAGCTCCTACACGAGTTTAGGGGCCTTGTGGCTTCCCCAATCGGTAGTCGGCACCGACATTGTGGTGTCCATGCCAAAAGTCAAAACGCATCACTGGGCGGGCGTAACACTGTCGATGAAGAACATGTTTGGTATCATTCCCGGGGCGGTCTACGGCTGGCCCAAGAACGTGCTGCACTGGCACGGGATCGAGAGGAGTATCCTCGATATCTGTTCAACTATCCGGCCGCACTTTGTGATCGCCGATGGCATTGTCGCGATGGAGGGCAACGGCCCGCTGCACGGAACAGGCCGGGCGCTGAACAAGATCGTTCTCTCCGATGATCCGGTGGCGGCAGATTTCACTTGTGCCCGTCTGATGGGCTTGGTGCCCGAGAAAATCTACCATTTGGAGCACGCTGTCCGTTTCCTGGGTAATGGAGCCGCTGAGGCAATTCAACTGCTTGGCGAAGAGATGCCGGAACGGATCGAGTCTTTCGCCGTCCTTCCGCAGTTCGAATACTTGCTGATCGGCGACAATTAGATCTCCCGGAGGAGAAGAAATAGTTGACGCTGGACAGTTCGATCCGTCAAGCAGGAATGCCTTTCCAAATTGATCCTGTTCGGGGAGGACTCGCTGCGGAGAGCGCTGACTGAGTTCCTGGAGCACTACCACGCGGAACGTAATCACCAGGGAAAAGGCAATGTTCTGCTGTTCCCTACGCCTGACGAGTCAAGAGCAGTACTTGGATCGACTGTGAGACGCCAGCAGCGCCTCGGCGGTCTGCTGAACTATTATTACCGCGCCGCGTGAATATTTTGACCATACGGGGAATTCCTCACGATCTCAGGTAGCTAATCTCCGCCCCACGAGTTAGGCGGGCTTCCTGCAGAGCCTGCTCCAGAGAAAATGGTCCCGTTTCGAAGCGTTGGAAAATATCCAGCCCACGGTCTATCATGATTCTCCAACCCGTATCCGTCGTGATGCTGCGGGCATGAAAGTTGGTACTTGGGTCAAATTCAAAGGAAAATGCCACGCGCGACCCTGCAAAGGAATTCATCATCGCAGTGAGATTCTCTTCTTGCCGCAGGCCATTCTCCGGGTCCATTTGCGTAATCAAATGCACCTCCACCTCATCACCCTCCGGCACCAGTTCATGGATCATCTGCAGAAGTTCCATCACATTCCGGGCCTGGAAGAATAGACGGACATATGGATCTCGAATCGTAATTTTCCGAGCACCTGCCAGATGGACCGCAAAAAGCCGGCGATAGCTCCAGCCCTTGGTGTTTTCAGGCACAACCACGTGCCCCGGCCTCGGTCCGAGCGGTACGATAGGCACCTTCGGTGCCTCAACCGCCGCCGCTTCAGAATGTGATGGCGCCGCCCCTCCGGCTCCAACACCCTCAAACTCTGCCGACACTAGATCCGGCGCCTTAGCCCTCGGACCCGAAAACGTCGGATACTGCACCTCTTCTGGCGTCAGTACCGTAATCGCTACGCCGCCAGCCGACGGCCGGAACACGAAGTCATGCCGCTTAAACGTGTCATCGATCCGCAGAATGTGTTCTCGCACCCGGCGCCGGTTTTCCATCGCAAACGTGAGCAACTCCTGCGTCTCCGTCGCCGTCGCGTTACCGTCCGGGTAGATGATCTTCATTAAGCCCGAAAACGTCTTCTCGAAGCCAATCTGGTCGCGTGTCGATACCTCGGACGTCACCTCAAAATGCTTCTTGTACGTTCCCGCGAAATCCTCCATCCGCAGGCGCTTGAGGACTTCCGCAATGTAGTCCACCACGAAGCCGTATCCGCTGGTGAACAGTTCATGCCGAATCGGCGCCACCTCCCAGCCCGGATTGAAGGCGTGGATGCGGTCCAGGAACGCCGAATCAATGTACTTATCTGGAAGAGCCTCAAAGAAGTGGGAATGCTTCAGCATGTAGGGAACGGACCGCTGCGTATTCCCCATAAAGACCATAGAGGCTTCGGCCGTCAGCTGCTCAATTCCACGGGAAAAGGTCCGGTTGGCCATGTAGTTCTTCATGATGTCCACCAGTGCCTTGTCGACTTTCTTGTCCTTACCGGCGAACTCATCGAAGCAAATACAATCCCAATACCCAACCAGCCCTATCTTCCCGCTGGCGTTACTCACGAACAACTTTGGCGTCGTGACCTCCGAACCCGAAATCAGCATCCCATGCGGCGAGAATTCCGCATACACGTGCGACTTTCCTGTCCCCTTCGGCCCCAGCTCCAAGAGGTTATAGTTGCGTTCGCAATAGGGAATCAGCCGCATCAGCGTCAGTAACTTCGCACGCCGCCCAAACATCTCCGGATTGAAGCCCATGCTCTGCATCAGGACATCAATCCACTCCTCCGTCGTGAACTCTCCTCGGGCCTTCAGAAACTCCTCAAAGTCGATGCTGGCTACTTGAATCGGCTTCAGCGAATCAATCTGCCACGGGCTGGCCTTGCGGTCCTCGACCACCTCATACATCACATCGGTAATGCACCAAATGCCGCCCACCAGTAATTTCGGATACCGCCGGACAAAATCGTCCGCTACCGGCACTCTCTTCAGTCCGAGATTCGCGAACTCAGCCTCGTAGTAACCACCCTTATCATTCAATTCCACGGTCAGCTTGTCGATGACCTTATGCCGCCCCTTTTCCTTGATGGTCGACTTCACCAGTTCGGCTTGGTTGCGGTGCACATAGTGCTTCGCCAAAATGCGCTGCACCGATTCTAGCCCCGTCCGGATCACCTCGCTGTCATCCGTCGCGCAGTGCTGCCCCAGCAGGTACTCCAGAACATACGTTGGGACGACGGCGTTCTGCTTCAACCCGTTCGTCAAGTCCTTCCGCACCACCAACCCCGGAAAATGTTGGAGAATCTTCCGGTCGAGTGCACTCTGCGGCCGGATCGGCGTGACGCGCGGACCCGATTCTTCGGCAGGAATGGGCTCAGAGCTCATCGAAATCGCTCGCGAAAGGCTTCCAAAGTTTTAGGCTGTGCGTTTTGTAGGTGACCTTCTGATTCGTTCCCGGCAACATTTCCTCCAACCTTACCTCTACCTCCCGATTATGGAAGGCGTCGGCGGCATGAGACAACATCAGAACCTCCGTTCTCTCCCGGTTCCGCGCTTCCGGGTCTTTCGAATCAAAACATAGAGTCTTGATCTCGGAGAGCGGACTATCGTCTTTGGCGAAGAGACCGAGCCGCAAGGTCCGCGGAAGAACCTTGCCAACTGCCGGACGATCCTGGAACAACGACAGCGCTACCCGGCCGGTTGTAATCTTGGCGGGCACATTCAGCAGCTCAACCTCTACTTTCCCGGTATCGTCCGCTCGCGCCTTGTGAATCTTCACCACCGGCACGACAACTTCCTGCAGGCTAATCCCGCCATGAACAAAACGCTTCCCTGATCCCTGCAAGGGGAATCTGCCTAACGACAACGGGAACGCCGCCGACCAGTCACCCTGTAGTCCGAGATCAACGGCCCGGAAAACCTTCACGGTCGTGGTCGGCCTGATATCCCGGCCCAATGCATGCCGTCGCCCCTTGTAATGCCAGGCCTCGGCAAACGGAAGCGTGGCCATGTCCCCCGCGTGGACATCATCCTGCTGAAACAGAAATCCATGGTCGGCGGTCAACAACATGTTGCTGCCATTGATATTCGCGACCTTCCGGATAATCTGGTCCAGCTCCTTGAACGCCTGATCGACCGCCTCAAAGGTTTTGGC
>CANLCA010000424.1 GCA_947487925.1 Verrucomicrobiales bacterium
CTCCGGATGGTCCGCGATGCGGACGATCTCGAGCGCCGCCTCGATTGTGTTGGTTTGGTCGACAAATCCGAGAAATTCCATGGCCGGCCTAACGCCTCGCTTCAACCCCTCTTCGAGCA
The DNA here is from genome assembly GCA_947487925.1 of Verrucomicrobiales bacterium. Taxonomy (GTDB): domain Bacteria; phylum Verrucomicrobiota; class Verrucomicrobiia; order Limisphaerales; family F1-80-MAGS106; genus F1-80-MAGS106. The sequence continues at coordinate 120 of CANLCA010000424.1, forward strand.
ACAACCGATACCGAATTGCGCCGGTGTGAACGTCAGCGAATCCCGACGCGGGACCGGCAATCACATAGCGTGCCCCCACCTCAGCCGCCTGATCCATCCGCGCGCGGCAAGTCTCCAAAACCTGAGGAAAGTCCTCCTGTGGACAATCAAACCATCCCCCCAGGTAAATGGTTGTTGGCACACAAAGCCCCGATCCATCAAGCGCGGATCGCAACTCTCTGATGGATCCGCCCCCATTCAAATAATCTTCAATGTCGTCATGCCAGAGCTCGATTCCCTCGTAACTTGCCGCGCGCGCGACTTCGATCTTCGTGAGCAACGGTGTGGGGCGAATTGTGCTGGCGTTCAGCGCCCAACGGAAAGTAGTGGATTTTTGCATGAGCTGTCCTGGAGTGCCTGAATTTCCACAGCCACGTCGCCCTTTGTCAATCAGACAGATCGAGGATGGTGAAGCATACTCCAAAGCGAGTATTGCCTTTCTGGCCGGCTTGGCGTTACAGTGACGGACATGATAGGCCTGTCTTCCTTCCCTACTCAAAGGAAACCCGTCTTGCTGAGTTTTTCTCCCGTACGCGGTTTCACCCTCATCGAACTGTTGGTGGTCATCGCTATCATCGCGATCCTTGCCGGCATGCTACTACCCGCCCTCGGCAAGGCCAAAGCCAAAGCCAAAACAGTTCAATGTGCTTCGAACATGAAGAACTGGGGCTTGGCGACGTTGATGTACATGGGCGATTTTGAAGATCGGATTCCCCTGTTCGGCGATCTGTCTTCCGACTACACGAAGGCCTTCTGGCACGCCAAGCTCGCCCCCTACGTTGCGAAACAAACGCAAGATGGAAAAGTGTTCAACCAAACAGAAGTCTTCAACTCTGACTTGCGCAAATGCCCGGGTGGCAGCTTCACCCTGCCGCCGTTCACCAAGGGCGCGTGGTCCCGCACAAATTGGAATTGTTGGATCGGGGCAAACTTTGGAGCGTTTGGAACCCCTCTCAGCGCCCCGTTTTATTATGGAGACACCGTAAAACCGCTCCTGGCTTCACGCATCTCAAGCCCCTCCGATGCGATGATGTTCATGGACACACTCACACACTATGTGTATTCGCCCGTGGATGGGAACTATCGATTCGCTCTGGACATGAACAAAGATGGCCTGGCCGATTCCATGCCGCAGTACCCCGACGTCCCCTTCAACAACGCGCGTCCTACCGTGCATAACAACGGGGCAAATCTGACTCTTCTGGATGGGCACATCGAGCGTGTCAGTTTCAAAAAACTTTGGGAAATTGATGCTTCAAAAAAAGTTGTCCACTCATTTTGGTACATCGAAGACTGACGCCTTCGGCAAGCCCTTGCATCCCCCGTCACATGCCCAGGATTCGCGCGTGCTCCCTCAACCAACGCCGGTTGTTTTCAAAGTCTGGACAAGCGCTCCGCACATGCGCCCAGAATCGCGGGGAATGGTTCATCTCTCGAAAATGCATGAGTTCGTGGACGATCACATAGTCCCGTATGGTTTCCGGAACATGAGCGAGACGCCAATTTAGCGAGATGGTGCCACGCAACGAGCACGAACCCCACCTCGACCGCTGGTCACGAACAGTCACCCGCCGAACCGGACTGCCGTGCAACGTACCCAGTTCGAGGACACGCGGCGGTAGCTCAAGAACGGCGATTTCGCGCAACCGACGCCCCACAAGGTCTCGCACGTCTTCGCCCTCACGAGCAAGACCGAACGACTCCATCCCAGCAAGCACACGAACTCGATCCCCATCCGGTTCTGCTTGGATCAAAACCTTGACCCCTCGACACCAAATTTCGTTGTCCAACTCAGGGCGTTTCATCGAGTTTAACCGCAATTCCATCCTCCCCCAGGTGCGCTCGATCCAGGCATGCTGCTTCGCCAAGAAGTCGGTGGCACCTTTGATGGACCCATGCCGGGGGATTGTCACGAAGAGCTCCGCACTACGCCGAACGTAAAGAAGATAGTTTCGGGCGCGCCGGTTGGTTCTGTATGTGACAGGAAACACTCGCCCTGCCACGACAACAGATCTCGGAGGCCAAGCCACTTCCTCCGGCGGTCGCACAGATTCTAAAAGTTTCAAGAGTTGCACGGGACACATTTGGGGAGGGCGACAACCAAACCGAAGCCCCGTGGCTAGGGAACTTGGAGGTAACCAGATTCAGCACCTGAAAAGCCGAGAGCCGATAGAGCGCCTTTCGGCTCAGCATACTGGTCCAAGGCTCTTCCTGGCCAACGCCGGGTTGAGTGGCGAGGGCTTTTTTTCGGCTTATTGCGATGGCGAAAAACCTAAGCCTCCGGGAAACGGCTACAAACGACTCACAACAAATGCCGACTCAAGTAAGTTGCGTAGAGCTGACACCTCGGCCGGCATTCCAGTTGGGAACTTCCGGAAATCACGCCGGCGCTGCGCAATCGGTAGAAACTCTCGGGAGTGGGACAAGGGTGACCCTTGAGAACGGAGCGAAGCGCATCGGTGAGTCCGGGATCTTTCGCCAGCAACACCAGGATGCGGCGCAGGTGGTCGCCGAAAATACCTTCGTCCCGGGTTGCTTCCGTCTCAAAATCCGAAAGGCTTAGCTTCTTCGTCGTCATCTGATGCAAACTGCGACGCGAAAGGAACGGGTGTCCCTCCAGGAGTCTGTGAAACCTCTCCAACTCCGCATCGGTTGATAGTGGGGAACCATAACGCTGGTTCAAGTCTCTCAGCTGCCCAGGATCAAAGTCGTCCAACGAAAGCCGCGTTCCCACATTGAACGGCGACTGATTCATATCCGTGATAAACAGATGCGCCTCGGTCGCATAAGCGATTGCCAGGGTCAATCCTGACCACGGCCCGGCCGGGTCCAGCGCCCTTTCGTTGTGCCAGGACCGGAACAATCCAAAAACCTCGCTCGCATACGAACAGACGAACAGTCGGTCGACCTCATCCAAGCCCCAGACCAACGGAGCATTCAGGTGGCCAAGAACCTCTTTTCGCATGAATCGTTCAAAATTCACATTGGGCCCTCTTTTCTCATCCCAGCTGTCAGCTGGCAGTATCTTGAGCTCAAGCTGGTCCGAGATGGATTCCGCAAGCGATAGGTAAAAATTGCCCACGCTTTCAAGATTGGACGAGTTGAATTTTTGAAAATCTGTCAGAGCGACTTTAGCTCCCCTTTCCCGGGCAAATTGCAAGCCTCGCGCCAGCATGGACGTCTTACCGATCTGCCGGCCACCTTTGACCAGTATGATGCTGTCGTAACGGATTAGTGCGCTCTTCAATTCAGCATCAGCCGAACGGGTCACGTAAAATTCCGAGGTCAATGACATCGCCCCGCCGATAGCCTCCAACGAGAGTGGTTCGAGAGGCCTTACCTCTGTCAGAGGCAATGGAATTCGTGGGATGGGTTGAATCGCGGGTCGGGGCACCAATCGTAACCCTTTGCTGGGCGCCAGTCGAACGACGGGCTTGGCCGTGGCCAGGGCTCTCAGCGCATTGGTCAGAGCCTCCGCAATCCGCGTGTCATCGTCCTTATCTTCCCAGAGGAGATATTGGATTGGATCCAAAATTCCGGCAAGCGGTTCGGGCAATTGCCCTGTATACTCGACCCGCACCGGGAACAATTTTGGACGACCCTTCTGTGATTGTGCGGTTTCATGGGCATTCTCCACCTCGAAGCACAGCATCTCGCTGGTCGAGGAGGCTGCTGAAATCAGGGGGACAACCGCGTC
>CANLCA010000425.1 GCA_947487925.1 Verrucomicrobiales bacterium
CACATCCCTCGTTTCGGTGGGGCCATTATCGCCTTGAGCGATGGCAGCTTTGTTTCGGTGGTTGAAGACCGCTCCTTGGTCCTCCGCCCCGAGGGCAACTGCGCCACGGCGACGATCTTCGCTCCGGATGGTGCGGTCGTGAAGGAAAGCTGGAAAGTAGCCGATGGCGATCTCTGGTCCAACGTAGCAGCCTTCAACGGCGGCTTCGTAGTCCGCGTTCAGGGGAAACTCTATTTCTACAACAACAAGGGCGAAGCCCAAGGAGATGGAGTCAATCAGACCACCTCCGGCGAAGCCTTTGACGCAGGTCGTGGAGACGGAGTCCGCCTTGGCGCTCATATCAACCAACCCTATGTCTACCTCGTTGGCCGTGTCGTGAATTCGACGGCTGTCCGCGTGGCGGCCTGGGATGCCCGCACTCGCGAATTCGCCGTTTTGGCGGACGTGAGCGAGGGGGGCTTCCGCGCTGATGCGGATCGCGCGAACATCAACGTTGACGCCCTCGGCCGGTTCACAGTCGCCTGGGTTTCCAAGCCTGATGGTTATGAAGCGCAGCAGATCGCTGCCCGCGTGTTCGAAACCGACGTGGCCACCAAGAGCATCAAACCGCTGACCGCGAGTTTCCTGCCGTTCATCAATGCGCATCCCCAGGGCGGAATTCGTTCCATTGGGATGACAGTGGCCATGACCACGAAGCAGATCCTCATCGCCGCCAAGGGTGAGATCAACTTGCAAAACAAGCCTGAGCAAGGCGCTGATTCCAGCGCGGAGATCAACTTCTACACCGTGATCTCACATCCGGCTCCTAAAGATGATCCGACGCCCGCTGTCGGCTCAGACAGTGCGGCACCCAGGATTATGGTGACCCGCACGGGCGCTACGATCACCATCACTTCGGATCCCCAGCCGATCCCGGCCGGATTTGTGTTTGAGGTGGCGCCGTCCATCAATGGGCCATGGATCCCGCAGCCCGGAGCAAATACGCCGCTCACGCTGCCACTGGGCAACGAGGCTGAGCGATATCTCCGCGCCGTGAAGCGCTGATTTCATAGGCTCCAACGCGGGCTAGACCCGCCTGGAGCCATGGGATGTCTTCAATTCCAACTCAAGGGGACCGGAGTCATCCGGTCCCCTTTTTCTTTGGCACTGCTGAGTGCGCGGTTGTTGAATACCAGCCACAGAACTCCTGACATGGCGACTTGCTTAGATTCTCCCTAAGCAACGGCAGTTTGAAGGTTCAATCACGCCAGAAGAGGGACGCCTTCGGCCCTCTGTAACGCACTTTCATCTCAGGGGTTTCAATAGGTTGCCCCCGATAGAACGATTCCACACCTGCGAGAGTCATTCCAGAGGAGAGCAAAGTCCGCTCCACCGGATAAGGTGCGCGGTTCTCGACAACCAGGCGTTCGATGTGATGCACCAGAGGGTTGAAAAAGTCCGCTGTCGTTGAACCATGGGTGGGCATGGGCAAATACATCTGGCAGGAGATGATCTCCCCTGTGCGTTTGTTGAGTCCGGCATAATTGAAATCCCGGATCCCAAGCATGAAAAGGGTGGTGCGAAAGCCATCAAAGTGATCGATGAAATAAGCCCACCCTTCGGGAAACACGCCCCGCGCCCATTCAAAGGTGACGGTGTCAGTTGGAAAACCGTCCTTGACCGGAAGATTGTGGCTCCGTGTCAAAGCGGCCACGAGGAGTCGACGAGTATTCTCACGCTCCGCGGCGTGCTCCCACATCTTCGCGCCTCGCAATGCCAGTACGCGCCGAATCCCCACCTCACCTCCCATTCGTCGCTCCGACATGCATTGAGCGGTTTCGAGGCCGTGGAAGTCGTAGCTATCCATGCCGCCGTAGCCTGCGCAAACACTTTCTGAGAGAGTCGTTCCATGGGGCATATCAATGGAGGGAAGACGGCGTGTCACCGGTAAAGAAGACCCCGCGAAGAATGGGAAATGCAGCCGCTTGGAATCCGCAACCATCTCGACGCACTCACGCCAGTCTGTTGAGAGATGTTTGTCGTTGAACACGGGCACACTGCGCCCGCTGGATTCGAATACTTTCACCACCTCTTTAAAGAACTTGAAGCGCGGGTAAAGCGTTTGGCCTTTTGAGTTCCGTTCATACTTGCCGTGCTCCGCGATAATCACCACCCCGTCCACCGCAAGTTTCGAAGTGCCCAGCGTCAGAGCCGCGGCGATGGTTGGGAAAATGGGGACGCCATGACGTTTCGCCGTGGTTCGAGCCAGGTCCCCCTCCGGAAACTGATCAATGTAAAGCGACACCAGATCCACGTCGGGCCGGCGCCACTCACCTTTCCACGAGTAACCCAGCAGGAATCGATCGATGAAATGTTGCGCATGCGAATGAGTCCGCACCTCTGTCCCAAGGAGGGCGATCCGCTTGCGACGGCGCTCCGTCGCGTGGACAGAGAAGATACCCAGGGCAGTAGCGGCTCCGGCTGAGAGGAGAAAGGATCGACGAGATCGGAGAGAGTTCATGGACGATAGGAAGTTGTATTGTGACAAAACGGAGCGTAACAAAATGCCGACACCACGCCCGCAGATGTCTCCACAAATTCGATGTCCAATGCCGCGAGAACTGAGATATCAGCTAATGCTGCATGTGAAGTTGCAGATAATCCCGCAGGAAAGTCATGACCGCCTCGAATTCGACATCGATGCGAGCCATCAGATCAGGAGCGTTTTCAAGTATGCCCTCCTTCAGATCTCGATCGAGAAAAGTCAGCAGGGACATCAGGCGCCGGGCACCCATGTTGGCGGCACTGCCTTTGAGCCCATGCGCAAACGCATGCATCTGAGCGACGTCTCGGAGTTTCCAGGAATCGATCAAACCTTGGTAGCGGACAGGGGAATCACTCAAGAACAAGCCTAACACCTCACCCAACGGATCAGGATGATCAGGGCCTGCCAGTTCCTTGAGTTCCTCTAATACCATCACGTCGATCGGGGGTTCGTCGGCTGTGCCAGAACCTAAGGCGAAGTCCTTGGGGTGACGGGCACCAGAATTTTCTTGTGGATCAACGGTCATGTGGTCCGAATTTTAGGTTGGTCTTGATTAAACTGGGTTCGGAATCAACGGGGTCGAGGCTATAGGTTCCTCAGGCAACTTTCCAGAACAAGATTGATTGAATCGTCAGGACTTCTATTCTTGCCGAACTTTCATGGCGGACAAAATCACCACTTTGGGACTGATCGCAGGCAACCGCTCACTACCCCTGCTGGTGGCCAGCCAGGCCCGCGCAACGGGAATCCAACGGATCGTTGCGGCAGCCTTCGAAAACGAAACAGATCCAAAGCTTTCGGCCCTTGTGGACGAAATAAAATGGCTCCGCGTGGGCCAATTGTCGGCTCTCATCGAGGCGTTTCAATCCTGGGGTGTCAGACACTGCGTGATGGCGGGACAAATCGCTCCCAAAAACCTGTTCGACCTCCGACCCGATCTGAGGTCCATGAAGTTGCTTTTTAGGATTAAAGAAAAAAACGCGCAAAGCCTGTTTGGAGCCATCGCTGATGAACTGAAGAAAGAGGGTATCGAACTTATTTCCGCAATCCCCTGGTTGGGGCCCATGATGCCGTCGGCTGGATTCAGCCTTGGATCGAAGCTTTCAGAGAGCCAAGCCTCCGACATCCAATTCGGAGCCCACATTGCCAAAGAAGTGTCCCGTCTTGAGATCGGCCAGACAGTCGTCGTGAAGGCCGGAACGGTCCTGGCGGTGGAAGGGTTTGAAGGAACGGATGCTTGTTTGCGAAGAGGAGGTGAACTCGCCGGGAAAAGCGGAGAAGCCGTGGCGGTGAAAGCCGCCCGGCAAGGACACG
>CANLCA010000426.1 GCA_947487925.1 Verrucomicrobiales bacterium
ATTCCATTTGCGTGGATTCGCGTGATTCCCTGGTACCTTTCCCAGTGGTTCTCTGTTCGAAAACTTCGGTCTTCCTTCGGTTCCCTTTCCGCGGTAGCCCCTCTTCCTTTTCCACCGCAGCGGTTCAAAATTGGTTTCGTGATTCCAAAGCTTGGAATTGAGCTTAAACTGCGCCGCATGTCGTTTAAACCGAGAGTGGCTGTGATCGGGACCGGATCGTTGGGAAAGGAGCACGCACGGCTCTACGCCGAGCTGGCCAAGACCGGGGAGGTGGAGTTTTCAGGGGTGTATGACACGTCCCTTGAAGCAGCACGCAAAATCGGCGAAAAGCACGCTGTACCGGCCTTTTCGACCTTAAGCGCCGCAGCCTCCGCCGCGGATGCCTTCAGCGTTGTCACCCCCACGGTGACCCACTTTGAAGTCGCAAGAACCCTCCTGAGCCTGCGCAAACATGTGTTGGTGGAAAAGCCCATGACAGACAGTTCCAGTCAGGCCGCCGAACTCGTCTCCATGGCTCGGGAAAATCGCTGTGTGCTGCAAGTCGGGCACGTCGAACGGTTCAATCCCGTTTTTACCACCCTCAAGTCGGTGGCGACACAACCTCGCTTTATCGAGTCCCACAGGTTGTCCCCCTACCCCGCCCGCAGCATCGACATCGGAGTCGTGCTGGATCTCATGATCCACGACCTCGATATCCTTCTCGCATTCGTCGGCGAACCGGTGGTGAGCGTCGATGCTGTGGGCATTCCGGTCCTCAGCAAGAGCGAGGACATTGCGAACGCCCGGATTCGTTTCGCCAACGGCTGCGTTGCCAATCTCACCGCAAGCCGGATCAGCCCGGAGCGTTTGCGCAAAATCCGTGTGTTCAGCGGCGGTGACAAACCGGTTTACATCTCGCTCGATTACCGGGCGCAGGAAGGCTTCATCTATCGGCTGGCGCGCAATGACGAATCGGAATCCTCCCTGCTGAAAAAGCTGCTTGGGAGCAAGGATTCAGCCATCGTGAGCGAGTTCGGGGGCAAACGGATCGTCCGCGAGCCGGTTCCGATCAACAAAGAGGAACCGCTGCGGCTCGAGTTGAAAAGCTTCATCCAGTGCGTCGCACGTCGGCAATCCCCAGTGGTCTCTGGCGAATCCGCCAAACGTGCCCTCGATCTCGCCTTCGAAATCACCGAACAAATCAGGAAGGCGTGACCCCGATCTCCCAATGCATGATCATCGCCGGCGAAGCCAGCGGTGACGGACTTGCAGCCGAGCTGGTTGTGGCCCTGAGAGAACACCCCCAGGTCAAAGCGCAAACCTGGCCGATCGCTTTTTTTGGCGCGGGCGGACCGCGGCTGGCCGCGGCGGGTGTGGCGTTGCACTGCGACCTGACTGCGCATTCTGTCGTCGGTCTGCTGGAAGTCGTGAAGAAATACCGCGACTTCAAGCGCCTCTTCGACGAACTCTTGCAACTGGCCTTCGACCGGCTGCCAGACCTCATCATCCTGGTGGATTTCGCGGGATTCAACCGTCGTTTCGCTGCGGCCCTGCGCCGCCGCCTTCGTTCTCGGACGGAGCTGTTCCACAATTGGAAACCGAAGTTGGTGTATTACGTGTCGCCGCAAGTCTGGGCCTCGCGCCCCGGGCGTGCCCACACCCTCGCGAGGGATCTCGATCTTTTGTTAAGCATTTTTCCGTTCGAAAAGGAATGGTATGCGCGCGAAACACCCGCACTGCGCGTGGAATTCATCGGGCACCCTCTGCTGGACCGCTACCCCCGTGCGCCTGCCAACCGCTTGAGCGGGATGGCCTCACAAACCAACAACAAATCCCGAGGCTCGCCCGATGGCCACGGTGTCCTTCTCCCTGGAAGCCGGCCCGGTGAACTGCGCCGACATCTGGGGCCAATGCTCGATGCCGTCCGAATCCTTCAGTCGAAGACCTCCTTGAAATGGCAAATGGTTCTTCCAACGCCAACCCTGCTCGACATCGCAACCAATCAAGTCTCTCAAAGCGGTCTCCCCATCCAATGCAGCTTCGGAAATCTGGCGGCGACCCTCCCCGGAGCGCGGGTCGCCATCGCGTCGACCGGCACAGTGACATTGGAACTTGCCTACTTCAAAGTCCCGACCGTCGCGATTTACAAAACATCATGGACCACTTTCCAGATTGGCAGGCGCATCATCCGAGTCCCTTTCCTCGCCATGCCCAACCTGCTCGCCAACGAACCCCTCTTCCCCGAGCTCATCCAGGAGGAGGCAACCGGTGAAAACATCGCCCGGGCCGCGCTCCCAATCATCCTGGAAGAGGGGGTTCAAAACGGAATTCGATCAAAACTGGACCGAGTGATCGCCTCCCTCGGCGAACGTGGAGCATGCACGAGAGGAGCTGAGGTCATCGTCCATCTGTTCCGGGAGACTTAGCGATTCAGTTTTTTGGTTGAAGCCGTTCTTCGCGCAAAACAGCAGCAGATTCATTGTGCCTGGTTTCGGCGAATGAAACAAACTTCACGCCGCGCGCAGCGGACTGACGCTCTCGGCCGCGCCCTTGTTCAAAGAGCCGACGGAGGTCATAATCAGCCTCCCGAGCCAGGTCGTCGCGGGTCTTTCAAATTCCTTCAAGGATTGGATTTTGTTCCATGGTAAGGGCCTGTTATGAAATAAGTGTCGCAAGATGCCGCAGGACTTTTGGCCGCCAACGAGGCGTGAGAGAGGCGCCTATCCAAAGAGATCTGGAACGATCGAACAACGATGTGGGCGGGCAAAAGCACAAGGAAGGTTGCCACAGTTATTTCATAACAGGCCCTAAGGGAACGAGAACCCCAGAGCGCAATGTCATTGCAGGGAGGTGTGTTCTCTCATCCATTCACGCATAAGCGAGCCTTCCCTTAGGCTCAGGAATCGGACGGCCAAGGGACTGGGCGGTTTCGATCCACTCCTGAACGACCTCTTTTGCGTTGGCAACGGCTTCCTCATAATTTGCACCGTCCGCCATGCAACCGGGGAGTTCTGGCACTTCGACGATGAAGCTTTCGTCGGCCTTGCTCCAGTAGATAATAAATTCGTAACGCATCTCAGTCGATTTTCAGTTGGTATTTGTGGATCAGATCGCGGACCTGTTTGACTTGGTAAGCTTTCGCCGTTGAACCCTTCGGCTGCAAGTTGATGATTTCATCGAAACCCTCCTTGAACCAAATTTGATGACTGCCCTTGCCTTGCCGCAGCGTAAACCCGGCGCGTTTCACGATCAGGCAGAGGTCGCTGAAGTCGAGACTGGCGTCGGAACGTCCTTCGAGTATGCGGGTGAAAGCTTTCTCAACGCGACTCATCGAAGCGAAATGGTGGGACACTTTTTCATGACGGAACACAAATAGCCGCTCAAACGCGGTGTCACAATATAAAAGCGAGCGCTTCTCACATGGGATTTGATCTCTGCGGGTTGCGCTGACACGGGCCGTCGCCCACCGGACACAATCGCCGGCAGAATGCCGACCGATTGTCAGCGCCGCCTCGGAAACCATCGTTATCGGCACAGCGTATGCTATTAATAGCGGGCCCTTTCCTTCGAACGGCCAGACAGGCATTGACGCACATGAATTGCAAGGCACTGGCGGCCCCCGGCAAGTCTCAGAGCGGAACTCCGTTCGTTCCGCTTTCGCGTGCGCGTGAAGATGGCGCATCGTGCGTTACTACCACCCCTCTCACACAGCCTGGAAGACCCTCCTTTCCTGCGTTCACGCTGACCGAACTCCTTGTGGTCATCGCGATCATTGCGATTCTTGCCTCTTTGATGCTGGCCGGTTTGTCCGAAGCCAAGTCGCTCGCGCGCACGGCGAAATGCCAGAGTAA
>CANLCA010000427.1 GCA_947487925.1 Verrucomicrobiales bacterium
AGAACAAAGGGGGTCTTGTGCAGAATGGGCAAACGCGCCGACATGTGTTCAAGACATATAGATTTTCTATACAACAATTGCAAGAGAAAAACCGCCCTCTTGTTCACTTTTTCTGGAGTTTCAAGAAATTAGGCGAGGATCAGGGTCACCTCTTTTCAATCGATTCCGAAACGCGCCATGGAGCGGCTTGTTCAACAAAAGATTCGACAAGCCACGGAGGTCAGGCTCAACGTTTCAAAAGATGCCGCGATCCTACGCCAACGCTCCATGTCTCAAGGCGCCTGAACCCAGCGGAGCTTCCCGAACTGGAACTCCCCGCACCCGGGGAATCAGGGCTTCTGTCCGGTTCTTGTGGGTTCTTGTCGCGAGTCTGGCAGTTCCTGTGGGCGGTGCGGGGTGGAGGCTTCATGCACAGGTATTTTCCCGAGTCGCCGCCTTTGAATCGGGCGCCGCTTCTTTGGCACTCGGGGAAGGTTCAGGCAGGAGCACCGCTCTGGGAAATCTCTCCATTTATTTCACAACACCCGATGGATCGAACAGGTTTCCCTTGGCTCAAAATATTGGCGGGAGCCCTTACTTCGGCCGCGAGCTGGCATTTTTTCCTGGGAACACCTCGCCGTTCGTGACGGATTATGTGATTTTCTCACCCTCGGGAGTGGTCGAATATGGGACGCTCAGGCTGACTTTGCAGCTAGCGGACACCAACCAGGATGGGGTTCCCGATCTCTTGCAACGAAAGTTTTCAGGCACGGGAGCTTTCAACGGGCAGGCAGCCCCAGACAATCCCGCAAGCCCCGCTTTTGCGGTTGGCGGGGTCATGACGCGGGAGCCCGGACAACAGCGAGGCACTTACAGCCTCACCTTGAACGGCGGTTCGGCAGGCAGAGTGGTGTTCACCGGAGGGATCTCCCTGACGAGTTTTCAAGGCACCCTGGGCTACCAGCGAGAAGGCGGTTCTGGCAACGCATACTTCGACCTGATCTTGACCCGACCCGACGGCACCACAAACAGCTTTTCGGGCGTCACTTCTTTTTCCGTGAGGACCCTGAATCAAGTGGCTCTGAATCCACTGACCCTCACCAATGCCGCGGGCCAAAGCATGCTGGTTGGGGGCATGCTCCTGAATAGGATCGGGAGCCGCTATGTCGGAGGCTTTGTCCTTGCCGATGGCAATCTGCACACGTCTTGGGTGGATTACGCGACCCAATTCGTGGAAGTCTCCGATCTCAATGACTCGGACAGTGACGGCATTCCGGATTTGTCCAGTCCTTACGAGCCGCCAGCGATGTTTGTGGAGCAACCAAAATCCCAAAGTGTCCCCGTCGGATCGACTGTCACCCTGAGCATTGCCTACACCAGCGCCTCCGCTGCCGCAGTTCAGTGGCGGTTCAATGGAGTTCCTCTCCCAGGAGCCGTTGCCAACTCGATCGTTCTGAAAAACCTGCAACTGAGCGAGTCCGGCGCCTATAGCGCGCAGATCACCAACCGTGGTGGGACCGTCGTCAGTTCCAATGCCATCCTCGCCGTATTGATTCTCCCCTCCATCACGACTCACCCCAGAGATCAGAATGCCGACGCCAGATCCAATGTCCAATTCGAGGTCGCCGCAAGTGGTTCCTCTCCGATACTGTACCAATGGCGCTTCAACGGGGTAAACCTGAACGGAGCCACGAACGCTCTCCTCCTGCTCGCAAGCGTCACGGAATCGATGGCGGGAAGGTATGATGTGGTGGCTGCCAACCAAGCCGGTCGGGCAACCAGTTCGGTCGCGAGGCTGACCGTCAACGGGCCTCCATCCATTACGCTGCCACCCAAATCGCTCACGGTCGGCATCGCGGGGAACGCCTTGTTTCGAGTCACGACCTCCGGCACCGCGCCGCTGACTTACCAATGGCTCTTCTTTGGCACCAATCTCCCCTCGGCAAATCTGGCCGAACTAAGACTCGCCAACGTGCAGCCTTCCATGTCAGGGCCCTACCAAATCCGTGTGTCCAACCGCCTGGGGGAGGCGGTGAGCGCGCCGGTTCTGCTGACGGTTTTGGATCGGTTCGTGCAGGGCAGCCTCCTTTCGGATCACCAATTCAAACTCCGCGTGAGAGGGGAAACCGACGTCAAGTATGTGATTCAATCCTCCGCGGACCTCGTCCGATGGAAAACCCTGACCACCCTGGCCCCGTTCAGCCAATCCACGGAGGCCGTCGAATTCATCGACTCCACAGCTCCCACCTCGCCCATCAAGTTCTACAGGGCCTTTCCAACACCTTGAAGTGTCCCTTCCCCGGCGACTCTCTTTTCGGTTTTGGCGTCCGCGCCTCCCAGCTTCCCATCGCAAATCGTCTCCCTAGGATTCGGAGCACGGGCGACCCGACGAACACGATCACTCGAAATCGTACACAACAACTCGCTTCTTGACGTGCTTCAGAACTTTCTCGACGAAATCCAGATGCAGCGGATGCACCTGATAGTCGCCCTCCGACTTCTTGTCCTGGAAAACGACGTTGAGCGCCACCTGATAGGTTTGCTCAACCACGGGGCGGGGACTGCCCACCATCTTGCCTACATGAAAGTGCAAAACCCCGGGAATGGGGCGTAAGTATTTCTCGGCTCCAGCGATCAGTTCATCCACGGCACGAGGGTTTTCAGGGTCTGTCCAAAAGATTACGATGTGCGAAAACATGCGTGATTCTTAAGGACAGCGATGGCGCAAGGCAATCGAGAAAACCTCGCGGCCTACCAAAGATCCACGGGCCCCTTTGGAACCGGGACACGATCCCTCGTTGTCGCCGCGGGCATCGGCGTCTCCCCAGTCTGCATGAAGGACGCCACCATGGGCGGCGGTTGATACTGCGCCTTCAGTTCACCTTGATCGTCGAGGAACTGTTCGCGCCAGCGCAAGTAACGCTCCAGCAAATCATGAAACTCAGCGAGGCTCGAAATCAACACCACTGCTTTGTTGAACATATTCGCGGGCCCAAAGCGTTTGGCATACCACGGGGCGACTTTGCGAAACATCCGGCAACCGTGGGTTTCCCCAAAGATCTCCACCATCAACTCCAGATGCCGGCACAGGACTCGAATCCGCTCCATGAACAGGGGTTCAACGGGAACTGCCCCAGTGTCAAGATAAACGCGGGAGTGTTTAAAAATCCACGGGTTGTAGAAAGCGCCACGCCCGATGCTGACCCCGGCGCATCCCGTTTCGGTGAGCATAACCTTTGCCGCCTCAGGGGTGGTGACATCCCCATTGCCGATGACAGGCACTCGGGTAACGGCGTCCACCACGGACCTGATGCCCCTCAGGCTGACAGTTCCGCCAAAACCCTGTTCGCGCGTGCGGCCGTGTACAAAAATCGCCGCAATCCCAACCTCTTCCAGAGATCGCGCAAGATCAGGCGCCGTGATGTTGGAGTCGTCCCATCCCAAGCGCATCTTCGCGGTGACGGGAATTTTTAGCGCGTTGACCATCCCGCTCACTAGGCGCGCCGTCTTTTCGTGCTCCATCATCATAGCCGAACCGCCTCCCACGCGGCAGACTTTTCGCACGGGACAACCCATGTTGATGTCTACCGATGAAACCCCGAGCGATTCAAGATAAAGCGCCGCATCGCGCATTTCTTCCGGCACGGATCCAAACAGTTGCACCGCCAAGGGGCTGTCCGCAGGGCGAGTCTCGATGAGCTTGAGGGCTTTGGGGTTCTTTTCCAGCAATGACCGAGCATTGACCAGGTCGGTGGTCGCGAGGTCAAGCCCACCGAGCTCGCGCACCGCCAGACGAAACGGAAGGTTGGTGTATCCCGCAAGCGGCGATAGAAAAAGATTCGAACTCAAC
>CANLCA010000428.1 GCA_947487925.1 Verrucomicrobiales bacterium
AGATGTGCATCCACATGCCGGCAAAGCGCTTCTGGCACGCCGGTTGAGCGAGTTGACTTTCGGTGATCCAGATCTGGAAGGCCGGCCCACAGGGTTTGGAACGGGGAAGACCATTTTCTGCAACTCAGGATTTGAGGCCGTTGAAGCGGCCCTGAAGACGGCGTGTCTGGCAACCGGCAAACCGGATGTGATGGCGTTTGAAGGGGCTTATCATGGTCTAGGATACGGCACGCTGAACACCACACACCGGGACCATTTTAAAGCCCCTTTTCTGTCCCAGCTCAAAGGCTTCGCTCATTTCGTTCCGTTCCCAGAAAGCGACTCCCAAGCCAAGACCTCGCTCGAACGGATTCGTGATCTCATCCATGAGCAGGCTATCGGAGCCGTTTTGTTCGAACCCATTCAGGCGCGGGCCGGGCTACGGATCCCACCAGACTGGTTTCTGCTTGCCCTGAGGAAGTTGACCTCAGAAGCGGGCATCCTGTTGGTGGCGGACGAGATCTACACAGGTTTTGGCCGCACAGGAGCGTGGTTTGCGTGTCAGAAAGCGGGTGTTCAGCCGGACATCTATTGCATTGGAAAAGCGCTCACGGGCGGGTTCCCGATGTCCGCTTGCGTCGGACGCGCCGAATTGATGGATGCAGCCTGGCCACGCTCCACGGGGGAAGCCATCCACACAAGCACCTTTCTGGGCCATCCAGTGGGTTGCGCGATGGCCCTGGCCCAAATCGAGGAACTTGCCCAACGGCAACTGCTCGCACGATGCCAAACCCTCGGCGACTTCGCTTTGGGAGACCTGCGGAGGGTCGCAAAACAATTTCCCTCCATCATCGACGTCCGTGGAAAGGGGCTGATGATCGGCATCGAGTTCGCCCTTGGGATCGACGGGGAGGTGGCATTCGGTGTCCAGGTAATGAAGGAACTTCTAACGGAGGGTTGGATTGTCCTCCCGGAGGGCCAGCGAGCTAACGTCGTGGCATTCACCCCTCCATTGATCATCACGAGACCGCAGATAAAGTCGTTCTCGTCGAGCTTGGCGCGTGTTTTGGAGGCGCTACGAACCGCGATCCCATGAAGCTTTCTGAGATGCGTCAAACCCTGGAGGAACGCGGCATTCTGCTGACGAAGGCCCTCGGGCAAAACTTCCTGCACGATGCCAATCAATTGGACAGGATCGTGGCGACGGCAGCCATCACGAAATCGGATCGAGTTCTCGAAATCGGCCCGGGCCTTGGGCCGCTGACCGAAAGGCTGCTCAAGAAGGCGGGCCAGGTGCTGGCGGTGGAACTGGACAAAAGGTTGGTGGAATTTCTGAAGGCCAGGTTCGATGGAGTGACCGCACTGCGCCTGGTCCACGCCGACGCTCTCGAGTTTCTGCGCGACACGCAAACCGATTGGACGGGATGGAAAGTGGTCTCCAATCTCCCCTACTCCGTGGCGTCGCCGATTCTGGTTGAGCTGGCATCCGCACCCAAGCCTCCCGAGAAGATCGTCTCGACACTTCAGTGGGAGGTGGTGAAGCGATTGCTAGCCAAGGCGGGCGGAAAAGAATACGGAATTCTCACTCTCCTAGTGACGCAACGATTTCAACCAGTCACCTCATTTAGGATCCCTGCAAGCTGCTTCTTTCCACAGCCGAGCATCGATTCAGGCTGCGTGTCCCTGCAGATCAGGGATCCACAACCCTTGCCGCATCCGGAAGTAAAACATTTCCAAACACTCGTCAAACTCGCCTTTTCCCAGCGCAGGAAGATGATGTCCAAACTCCTTCGAGGGCGCTGGACAGCTGAAGTGGTACAGCGAGCGATGGAAGAGTGTGGTCTGTCTGCCCTAGCCCGGGCGGAGCAACTGACGCTAGAGGAATTTATCCAACTCACCAACCGCTTGAACTCATGAGTGAAGAGATTTTCGACGTTGTGAACGATCGGGATGAGATCATCGACCGCAAGCCACGGAGTGAAGTTCACCGGCTCAAACTGCGGCACCGCGCCGTCCATGTGCTGGTGTTCAACGCCAAAGGCGCGTTGTTCCTACAAAAACGGTCCATGCTCAAAGATTGTTTTCCAGGAGCCTGGGACTCCTCCTCGTCCGGACACCTGGACGAAGGTGAGGATTACGACCACTGCGCGGTCCGTGAACTGCGGGAGGAAATCGGCCTCCACCCCGCCCCGCCCCTAGAACGCCTCTTCAAGATCGACGCTTGCGTGGAAACAGGTCACGAGTTTGTTTGGGTCTACAGATGCCTCCACGAAGGTCCCTTCGTGCTCCAACCCGAAGAGATCGATCACGGAGACTGGTTCTCCTCCGAGGATATTTCCCGCTGGGTCGAGGAAAGCCCGGACGATTTCGCGACCGGCTTTGTTTTGATTTGGAAACGGCTCCAGAAAACGCTCGCCGCACAAACTCCAACGAATCCCTGAAGTGCCTGGTCTTCATGGCCTTTTCGCCGTTCAACTTCTGAGTGTTAGCCCATCATTCAACGTACCCTAAAAGACCTCGTGGCAACCAGGGACGGGTTCTCTGACGCGCCCATCAACGATGACAGTATTCCCCGAGTGCCTCGGTGAAAATCCTGTCGGGCACGAGAGAGGGATCGCGGTTGAAGGCGGTGTCGTTCGTGTCTGTCAGCGCCACGACCTCCACCCCGTGCAGTTTGCCCTGCAGAACCTCGCAGAAATCTTCAAGGTCGAAGTCCGCTGGCACCTCCTCACCACCGCACATGGCCCAATCCACGTAGTATATTTGCCTCATACGATCGATTCTTCTGGGTTGTGGGACTTGGTCAAGCGTTTAGAACTTTTCCTCAAACAGTCGGACCCCCGAGCATAGGAGCTTGAAACACACGGCTGCAACTCCATTGGAGGTTACCCGCCTATTTTCACAAGCTCGTCCAGTGGTCGTCAATTCCATTTCTTTCTTTACGCAAACCCAGTGTCCACCGTCACGGCAGTCAGCGCTTCTCAGCGATTGGCATTGGCTGGCTGTTATTTGAGATTTACCACTTGGCCGCTGCGAACTCCTTGAAACGGAGAGCTGGAAGGATCTCCCACTGAGTGAACACCGTTCTGATGTGCAGCAAGGCATCCTGCCTGAGCGCGCGTTTGTCTTGATCCGAACATCCATGAAGCGCACTCTCCGAGGATTCAATGTATTCGTGAGAGCTGTCCAGCCAACCCTATGCCGCCTATGAACCGTCGACAATTCCTCCGCGCAACCGGAGCCGCAGCCATGGCGTCCGCCGCTTCATCCTGTGCCCGGATCAAATCCGTCCCGTCGGATGATCTGATCATCGACACGCATCAACACCTGTGGGATCTCAGCCAGATCCAACCCCCATGGCTCCAAGGAGCCTCACCGATCCTGCGTCGAAGCTACACAAACGAGGACTACGCGCGCGCGACGGAGGGCCTTCAGGTCCGCACTGTTTATATGGAAGTCGACGTCGCCCCGAAAGATCACATCCTCGAGGCGGACATGGTGGTCGCGCAATGCCGCGCTCGGAATACTCCGATGCTTGGAGCCACGATAGGCGGCCGACCCGACGCTCCAGATTTCACCCGCTACGTTCGACGTTTTGCGAACCTGGAACCTGTGAAAGGATTGCGCCAAGTGCTGCACGGCGAGTCCACACCACCAGGGCATTGCCTGCGCCCAGAGTTCGTGAGGGGCGTTCGCACATTGGGCGAGCAGGGGCTGAACTTTGAGCTCACCATGCGGCCCACCGAGTTGCAGGACGGCGCGAAACTCACGGAGCTCTGCCCAGGCACACGCTTCGTCCTGGACCATTGTGGGAACGGCGATCCCAAGGCGTTTCGC
>CANLCA010000429.1 GCA_947487925.1 Verrucomicrobiales bacterium
CTGGCATGCTCCTTCCGGCGCTCGGCAAGGCAAAGGCTAAAGCTCAAGGCATCCAGTGCCTGAACAATGTAAAACAGCTGACTCTCGCCTGGATTCAGTACTCCGATGACCACCTGGACACCTACGTTAACAACCATGGCATCAATGAGACCAAAGCGCGTCGCGACAATTGGGTTAATAACGTCCAGGATTGGCTTGCGAGCCCCGAGAACACCAACACCGCATTTCTGACATCAGGAAAGCTTTCCACTTACCTGGGCAACTCGACTGGGATTTACAAATGTCCCTCGGACAAGGACCGGGCGGAAAATGGTCCTCGGCTGCGCAGCATGTCCTTGAACTCGCTCGTGGGAGACCCGGGTGAGCTCACCAATCGCTTTAATCCCCTCTACCAACAATTCTTCAAAGAAGCGGACGTTCAAACTCCCTCTTCGATTTTTGTTTTTCTGGACGAACACCCCGATACTTTGAACGATGGGTTTTTCATGAACCGCCTCGAAGAAACCACTTGGGGCAACCTGCCGGCTTCCTCCCACAACAGCGCCGCCAATCTCTCCTTTTGCGACGGCCATGCCGAGTCTCATCGATGGAGCATCGGAGGCCCCAACGGCACGATCCGACCGCCCGTTAAGGGAGCCACCGGAGGCACTTTCCCTGCCTCGCCCACGGCCGATTACGATTGGCTCAAGCAACGGTCCAGCTACAAAAAGTAGCACTTTTCAATGAACCTTGATTCGCACCAGCACTTCTGGGTCTATACGCCCGAAGACTACCCCTGGATCGATGACCAGAAAAAGCAGATCGCGCGGACGTTTCTGCCGCACGATCTCGAGGCTGAGCAAAGCCCCCTCAACCTCCATGGCTCCATCGCCGTGCAGGCACGACAGTCCCTCCAAGAGTCCGATTGGCTGCTCGCACTCGCCGACAACTCACCCGTCATCCAAGGGGTCGTAGGCTGGGTCGATCTGCGCTCCGATGCCGTCGCTCGAGACCTCGAGCACCTCTCCAGACATCCCAAATTTGTCGGCGTCAGACACGTGGTGCAGGACGAGCCCGATGATTCCTTCATGCTCCAGAACTCATTCCTGCGCGGCATAGGACTGCTCGAGAGATTCGGTCTCGCCTATGACATTCTCATTTTCCCAAACCAATTGCCCGCCGCCATCAAGCTCGCGAGACGTTTCCCTAATCAGCTTTTCGTCTTGGACCACATCGCCAAACCCTCCATCAAATCGGGACTGATCGAGCCCTGGCGAACCCACATACTGGAGCTCGGCAAGTGTCCCAATGTTTTTTGCAAGATCTCCGGGATTGCCACGGAGGCATCGTGGAGCAGCTGGAAACAGTCCGACTTCGAACCGTATCTCGACGTGGTATACGAGGCGTTCGGTGCCGATAGGCTGATGTTCGGCTCCGACTGGCCAGTATGCCTCCTCGCCGGATCCTATGCCGCCATCCACGACATCGCGCGTCAGTTTTTCAGGCAGTTCGAAGAGGTCGTCCAACGCAAATTCTTCGGTGCTAATGCCAGGAAGTTCTACGGTCTTTAGCAGACCTTAAAATGCTTTGCACATATCCCCTCCCCGTTATGAATCTGCACTCCATCGTTGCCGGAAAGCCTGTCGAATCCGCGGAAACAATCACGGTCACCAACCCCTACAGCGGAGTCCCGGTCGGATCGGTCACGACCGCCCGGCTCCAACATGTCCACTCAGCGATCGAAGCCGCCCTCTCCCAGCGCGATTGTCTCACGCGCTTTCAACGGCACCAAATCCTGGAGCGCTCCCGCGCCGCGCTGGAGTCGCGCCGGGACGAAGTGGCCAGATTGATCACGTCGGAGGCTGGTCTTTGCATCAGGGAGACGCTCTACGAAGTCGGCCGGGCCTGTGACGTGCTGCGCTTCGCGGCCATCGAAGCGCTTCGGGATGATGGTCAGATCTTCTCTTGCGACGTTTCACCTCAAGGCAAAGCTCGTAAAATTTTCACGGTTCGCGAGCCGCTCTCATGCGCGGCCGCCATCACCCCATTCAACCATCCTCTCAACCAAGTCGCCCACAAGCTCGCGCCAGCGATCGCCGCAGGCACCCCAGTCATTCTCAAACCCTCCGAAAAGACCCCCCTCACGGCGTTGACCCTGGCGAGTATCCTCTTCGAAGCAGGCCTCCCAGACCACATGCTCAGCGTCTTGCTCGGGCCCACATCGGAAGTCGCCGAAACGCTCGTCCGAGATCCGCGCGTCGAGCTCGTCTCGTTCACAGGCAGCGTCTCTGTCGGAAAACGCATTGCCTCCTCCGCGGGTTATAAGAAGGTCGTTCTGGAACTCGGTGGCAATGATCCCCTCATCGTTCTCGACGATGCGGACATCGACCTCGCCGTCTTCCTCGCAGCCGAAGGCAGTTTCCGCAACTCCGGCCAGCGTTGCACGGCCATCAAAAGAATCCTCGTTCATGAAAAGATCGCCATCGAATTCACACGCCGCTTGGTCGAGAAAACCAGGGAATACAAGTCCGGCGACCCTGCTGATCCCGAGACGAAGGTCGGCACGGTCATCGATGAAGCCGCCGCAATCTCCCTCGAATCCGTCATCCGGGAGGCCGAGGCCGCTGGCGCTCGGGTTTTGATCGGCGGAAAGCGGCGGGGAGCGCTGCTCGAACCCACCGTTCTGTCTCACGTCCCGCGAGATTGCCGCATGGTGGTCTCGGAAAGTTTCGGCCCCCTCGCTCCGGTGATCACCGTGCGCGATCTGCAAGATGCCATCACGCTCGCAAACTCGACCGCCTACGGCCTCAGCTCGGGTGTTGTCACGAGCAGTCTCGACAGCGCAATCCAAGCTGTCAAACAACTGCGCTGCGGGTCCGTGAATATCAACGAAGTCCCAGGATTTCGCATCGAGTCCAGCCCCTTTGGCGGAATCAAGGACAGCGGGCTTGGCATCAAAGAGGGCGTCGTGGAAGCCATCAAGTGCTTCACCTTAGTCAAGACTTTCTCCCTCCCCTGGTGAAGAAGGCCGTGCGCCGCCTCTCCCCTCCCAGAAAACTCCACTTTTCATGAAATCTAAAACTGTAGCGGCTGTCTCACGAAGCGGAAGATTCAGCCACGGACCGGCATCTGATGTTGCCCAATTCACGGAGTCCATCTCCTTCGATTGGCGCTTGTGGAAGCACGACATCATGGGCTCCATGGCCCATGCCACCATGCTCCGTGAAATCGGGGTGCTCACCAAGCAAGAAACCCGCGATATTCTCAACGGTTTGGAAGCCATCGGAGCCGAAATTGAATCAGGTCAATTTCAATGGAAACTCGAGCTCGAGGATGTGCACATGAACATCGAAGCCGAGCTTACTCGACGAGTTCCCGCTGGCGCAAAACTCCATACCGCTCGTTCGCGAAACGATCAGGTGGCGCTCGACGTCCGGCTCTGGCTTCGTGACGAGATTGTCGATCTCATCGCTGAACTCCAACACCTCCAGCTCGCTCTGGTCAAGCTGGGAGACCTCCATGCCCATGTGCTCTTACCTGGCTACACCCATCTACAACGGGCTCAGCCAGTGTTTTTTGCCCACCACCTTCTGGCCTACGTGGAGATGATCGAACGCGACCTGGCCCGGTTCCGCGATTGCTTTGATCGCGTCAATGTGTGCCCCCTGGGAAGCGGCGCCCTCGCGGGTTCAACCCTGCCGCTCAATCGGGAATGGGTCGCCACTTTCCTCCATTTTACCGACCTCAATGGCAAACCCCGAATCACTCAGAATTCCATGGACGCCGTTTCCGATCGCGATTTCATGATCGAGTTCTGCGCCCACGCCGCAC